>JAOZLS010000211.1 GCA_029934705.1 Bacteroidales bacterium
CAAATTTTATTGAAAATATATCTAAGAAATATTTAAAAACTAAAGTTAATACCAATTGTGATACAAAACACTCGACAAATAAATTAGAATATATTTTTCTTTTTCAAGGCAAAAAATCTTTTCATAGTCTTTGTTACGGAAATAATTTTCAACAAAATAAAAATGATTTATATCGGTTGTTTTGCTTTACTATTGGTATTATACTGAATTGCTGTTATAATTGTGATTTTTAAAATGAATTATTTTTTGTTTGTTTTTGTTCAAAAAAATCTTGCATAGCCTGTGTTACGGAATATTTTTTTGAGTAAAAACAGGCAGAAAAGAAACGTTTTAAATTCATAATTATAAAAGCATTTTAGTATAGTTAAGAATAGCTATGCTATTTTTTCAAAGGTTCTATTTTACTTACAAATTTTTGTATTGCATTTGGGTTAAGCAATTCTGGCATTTCAGGACTAAATAAAAAAATGTAATTTCTATTTTTGCTGTCTTTCGCCATAATTGCTATTCTTTTATCATCTAATAAATATTGATGAAATTTAAAATATTTGTTTGAATATACCGAAACTGGTGTTGGCTTATACCCACTTATAATATCATTTATTGGTTTCTTTTCAGACATAAAAAATCTAACTTCAACCTGCTCATATTCATCAAAATTAAGTATCTCTCCTTCAATTATTTTTACATCTGTTTCCTCTATTATTCCATCTAAATACGCTTCTTTAGGAACGTAAACAATACAGTTGCTTTCTTTTAACTTTACTTTTTTTGTGTATGGCATATTTATTTTTACAGAATTCATAATTATTCGAGCTTCTTCTTTAGTAAAGTCTTCAAATGTGAATGATAAATCCCATAAATCAGTGGTATAGTGATAGTAATAAATAGAGCCATTTCCTATTTTATACAGGTCAAAATTATAATTATCATTTTTAGAAGTTAATTTTGTTTTGGTTTTATTACTTATGTGTTCATCTTCCAAACTAGATAAAAATGTGTATTTTATTAAAACTGTTTTAGAGCCATTTGAAATCATAGACATTCCAAAGGTGTAATCTTCTGTTTCCATATTAAATTCTGGATTAAAGCTTATTTTTATAGGGCCTGCATCAAATATTTGTGCATTACCAATTATCGAACATAACATAAAAATTATTATTGTGATTTTTTTCATTTTTTTGTAATTAGAGTTTTATAACATTCCCTTTTTTATCTATTTTAAACCAATAATTATTTTGTTTTACAAAAGCATATTTTTTATTAAAAGCCCACGAGTCATCATATTTATATGGAATAACTAATTCAAAATTTTCATTAATATATCCATATTTCATTGAGTTTCCTGTTTTTTTTCCTACTTGTGCCATTCCATTATAAAAATTACCTGCAAAATCGAATTTATATTCATAAATAATTTTACCATTTTTATCAATATAAGCCCATTTATCTTTGTTTTTAACAGGTGCTTTTCCTTGTGTAAACTTTTTTGCATTGCTAAAACTATAACCAATTACAGATTTTCCGCTATTATCAATGTAACCATATTTATCTTCAAGTTTTACCAATATTCTATTTTCACTTTCGATTCCTAAATATGAATAAAAAATTGTCTTTTTTTTCGATATATTATAAAATGAAAATTTATTGTTTTGTTTTATCCTAAAATTATCACCATTAGAGGTTATTTGCTGAAACCACTCCGAAACAACTGTTCCTGTAGTATCAATAATTGCTTGTTTATTGTTATTTGTAACAATTGAATAGCCATCGTCATTAAAATAATCAATATGATTATACCAAGGGGTGATTTGTTTTTTGTTCTCGTTTAAGCATGTGTATTTGTCGCCTTTACTAACTATTAATATGCTTTTGTTAAAATTTTTAGTGTAAGACGAATATGACTCATCAAAATCGATACTTACTTTTTTTCCTGTTTTAGTAATAAAAAAGTAATATCCTTTTTGCTTTACTTTGGCATATTCGTTTTTAAAAGGTTGAACTACAGAATATATGAAGGGAGTTATTTCTTCGCCCTTTATATTTATATAGCCATATAATCCATTATTTTTTGCTGATGCTATATTATTATTAAAATAGTATATTGATTCATACCATTTTGATATAATTTTACCATAAGTATTTAATAAGGCACGTTTAGGCAAAATTGCATCTGTTTGGCTAACAATTAAAGTATTTTTGTTAATATAGCTTGAACGATAAAATGTATCTGACAGTGTTTTTCCTGTGTGGCTTAGTAACACACATTTATCTTTTGTATATGCTAATGAAATACCTGTTGAATATTTTTGAATTCTATCAAAAGATGAGCTTATCTCCTTTCCTGTATTATCTAGCAAGTACTGTTTTTTATTTTTGAAAGCAATATAAGTTTGTTTTGTGTAAGGTATTATATCATCGTAAGGTTTTGAAACATAAAAGCCATCTTTATCAATAATTATTGAATATTCAGTTCTAATAATTGCATAATCGCCATTAAAAATAGCATTTGATAATTTTGCATCTTGCAAAATAATATTTTCATCTTTATCAATTAAATAATAGGGTAATGAAAAATACTCGCCATCTTCATAACCAACTATTGCATGTCCATTTACAAAATTACTAAGAGATATAATTTTTTCGTATTCGAGATAAGAATGGATTTTATATTTGGGCTTAATAACAAATCTTCCTGTTGTATCGATATATCCAAGCTTTTTTGTATCGGCTAAAATTACGGCTGCAAGTCCTTCACTATAGTTTTTAGCCACCAAGTATTTAGGACTTATTACTTCTTGCCCAAATAAATTAGCAAAGCCTAATAAATCATTTTCCCCTTCAATTCTATAAAAACCATTTACTGGAAAATAAATTCTATTATATTTTTTGCTTATAATTTCATTTTTTTTGTTGATAAAATAATAATAGTCGTCGCCCCAAACTGCTGCTACCCCATTATGAAATTCAAAAGCCTTTTTGTATTTAAAATCAATTACAACTTCACCTTGTTTATTTATATATCCAAAATGATAGCCTTTTTTAACTGCTACTAAATCTTCCGAAAAATTAAAAGCATAATCATACTCAAGAGGAATAACCAAATCGCCTTTTTTATTGATAAACCCATATTTACCATTATACATGACACATGCCATACCATTATAAAAATTATAAGCATAATCATAGTTTGTGGATAGTATCCTTTTCCCTTCTTTATTAATATAAATTGGTCTATAATTTCTCACAACAGCTAAACCCTCCGAAAATTCCACAGCTTCTTTATACTGGTATTGTATTATTAACTCTCCGTCATTATTTACATAACCGTATTTGTTATATTTCCCGCCTAATTCAGGAATTAATCCTTCTTGCACTAAAAAACCTTGTGGTTTTAGCTCTGCTTCGGTTCTTATAGGAACTTTTTGCGAAAATAACTGTCCATAAGTAAATATTGTGATTATAAAAATTACAAAATTCTTCATTTTTTAAATATTTAAGATTTTAGCAATACTTTTCATTATTTTAATTAGCCAAGCTTGTGTCCAGTTTCCTTTTCCTGTTTGTGCATTATCAATTCTTCTATATATAAAAGCTTCAGCTTTACGGAATTTGCCTGAGGTAAATCCAACATTATTTTCGGATAGATACTGATGTTCCTTTATATAATCAAACGTGTTTATATAATTTTGTGTATGCTTAAAAACTTCTATATAAATATCACGAGTTTTAGGGTCTAATAATTTCCACGATTTTTTAATTATTGGTGTAAAAGCTTTTAATGTTTCTTCAAACCAAATAGTATCATTAAAGTAGGGTAATAGTTGCTCTTTTATATCAATAATATTTTGTGTAGAAGGGTATGAATCATTAAAATTTCCAAGTTGAAATAATCCATAAGCTATGGCTACTTCTTTTTGATATTTATAGCCTATTGTTTCTGTAAAAAAAGAAGCTAAATATGAACTAAGAATATTGTTTTTATTAACAAGAAATGTTTCGTTATAATTTAAAGGAAAAGGTATTGATATTGGAAACTTAACCGAATAAACAAAGGTTTCTTGCTCTGGTGTAGCATCATATTCAAAGTTTTCGTAATGCCATTTGCTCATGCCTCGTTTCTTTTGTGCTTGAGCAAGTAAGGTCGCTAGTAATAAACTAGAAATTATTACTAGTTTTAGAATTGAGTAGGTTAATTTCATCTGTTTTTAAATTTAGAGAATAATTAAATATAAATATACGCTCAATTAATTAAAAAAAAAAATTGTTTTTATTATTTTAAAAAAATGTCCGAGAAACTTTCGAAAAAAAGTCTCGGACATTTATGTAAAATATTGTTATAATTACCCTTATTCTATAATACTATCATTCTTTTTTATTGGACAACTATTAAAGCCGAATATTGTGTATAATCCGCAAAAACCCATAAATGCTGTTGCGATAAAAACTCCGGCTAAGGCTAATAAAATAATTGCTAAAGTTCCCGAAATAATATTAGTAAAATATAATACAGCAATAATTACAGCTATACTTATTCTAACTATTTTGTCTATAGTACCTACATTTTTTTTCATAATATTGTATTTTTATAATTAATAATATTACAAAGATATATGTAGAAAGATTAAAAGTTGGTGACTAAAGTTACAATTACAAAATTTTTATTATGCCTCCTTTTAATTGAGTAATTATTTTGTCTTTTTCAAGTTTTTTCAGCAATCGGCTAATTACTTCGCGTGCAGTACCTAAATCTTCGGCTACTTCTCTGTGTTTTATCGCTAATTCTGATGTTCCTTTTATTCTTCTTGTTTCATAAAGGTAACGTAAAAGTCTATTTTCAATATTTTCAAATAAAATATGATTAAGAGTATTTATCATATCTAAATACCTTTGATCGTATAATTTAAAGAATAATTTATTGAAACTTTCGTATTTTTTTAGCCAAAACTTAACTTTTTCAGAAGGAAGTAAAATTAATGTAGAATCACTCTCTGTAATAGCAGTTATTTCGCTTTTCTTGTTTTCAATACAAGCCGAAAATGACATAATACAACTTTCCGAAGATTTAAGGTAATATAGTAAAAACTCTTTATCTTCATAAATACTATAAACCTTTATTATACCATCTAAAACAACAGGCAACATTCTTACGTTATCGCCTGTTGTTAGTATTGTTGTCTTATTTTCAATATTCTTTACAACTCCGTATTTAGCAATTTCTTGTATTAAATTTTTGCTGAAAAAAGGAAATTTTTGCGTTAATTTAATTACAAGTTCAGTCATAATTATTTTAGTTTAATCGATATTTTTACTGGCTGATGATCCGAGTGCTTAAAATTTAAGTTAACATTTTCTATTGAAAGTTTTTCAATATTTGGCGATAATAAATAAAAATCAATAACCGTTGTTAGCGATTCTCCTTTTATGTATGGCGTAGCAACTCTGCGGTTTGTTGGTTGTGTGTTTTCATAAGCCCAAGTCCATTTGTTTAAGAATTCTGGCGAAATATCTTTTCTGCTTTCATTATCCATAACATTTTCTTTAAAATCAGGCATAAAGTTTGGAGGACATTGATTCCAGTCGCCACCAACAATAATATAATTTCCTTTTTTATATTCGGCGGTAAGAAAATCGCTTAAAAATTTCATTTGTTGTTCACGTAGGCTACCATCGTCGTAGGCAGAGTTATGAGTATTAATTATAAGTAATTCCTTTTCATTTGCAAGCGAAAATCTATTTACAAGAAAACATCTGTCAAGAAAAAACAAGCCAACAGGCCAAGAATAATTTCCTGGGAAAGAGTGCCTAGTAACTTTTGTTGGCACGTATTTGCTAATAGTCATTAAGCCAGATCTAACAACACCCATAGGCTTTGTTACAGGCTGAGGAACAAAAAACACATCATAATTTTTCCCAAAAACAGCATTTCTTTCAGCAAAAAGGTTTGAAATAGTATCAAACTGATTTATTTTATGACTTCTGCGAGATATTTTATCAACTTCTTGAAGTAAAATGAAATCTGTATTTTCATTCTCAGATAAATATTTTTTTACACCTTCTAAATTATTAATAACAATATCTTTTTCAGGAAAAACATGCTTTCCGCCATCATAAAAGAAATCCATTTCGGCATTAAGTCCACAATAGCCAATATTCCAAATTAAAATATCAAGCTTTGCAGTATCGCTTAGCATGTCGGGTTTTTTAGAGTTAAAAACAGTTATTTCAGCTTTTGGATTATAGTCGTTAACAGTAGCATATATAAGAAATACAGCAAAAAACAAAATAAAAGCAATTATAACAACAAGTAGAATACTAAGCATTTTTTTCATTTGAATTTGAGTTTAATGATATTTAAAGTTCAAATATATAAAAAAAATATTATACATCTTTTTTTCTTTGTACAATCTCATGTATTTTCGCGTAACACTGTGTTACATCTATTTTCAGTAAGTTCCATTAAGAACAAAAAAAAACATAAACAACAAGTCATCTCCCAAAAATCTAACTGTCTGATTTTAAAAACTTTTATATGCTAACTCTTAGTAATTTTATACACTAGCTTTTTCTTGTTAATATTACTTTGTAAACTTATTAAAAATTTGTTCCTTTTTTAAATTAGAATAACTAATTTTGTAACATTAACTGAAAAATTATAAAAAATTTAAAAAATTATAAAATGGAAAGAGATAATAAAATTTTTGATCTTATACAAGAAGAACAAAACAGACAAAAAAGAGGAATAGAGCTTATTGCTTCTGAAAATTTTGTAAGCAAACAAGTAATGGAGGCTATGGGTTCGCCACTTACAAACAAATATGCTGAAGGCTACCCTGGTAAAAGATATTATGGAGGTTGCCAAATTGTTGACCAAACAGAGCAAATAGCTATTGATAGAGCAAAAGAACTTTTTGGAGCAGAATGGGCAAACGTTCAACCTCACTCTGGAGCTCAAGCAAACGCTGCTGTTATGCTTGCTGTATTAAATGCTGGCGATACATTTTTAGGATTTAACTTATCGCATGGTGGACATTTAACACATGGTAGTTTTGTAAACTTTTCGGGTATTTTATACAATGCAGTTTCATATAATGTAAAAGAAGAAACAGGAACTGTTGATTACGACGAAATGG
>JAOZLS010000028.1:0-18170 GCA_029934705.1 Bacteroidales bacterium
TCTCCCTACCGGTCGAAATGACAATAATCAGAATATTTAGAGACTTTATAGACAGGCACTAATTGCTTGTTATTATGCTCTTACAAAATATCTTTGTCGCTAAAATATCTCATAAACTGCATTCTTTCATATAAATGGGCTTCTTTAGAGCTTTTCATACTCATTAAACCTTTAAAATCTGAAATATTTTCGTAATTATTTTTTTGCATATAGTTTTCTAAAACTTTTATCATTTCCATAATAATTTTTGGCCCATGAATGTATATTGAAGAAACTATTTGAACCACATCGGCTCCTGCTAAAACTTGCTTTATTACAGCATTACCATCATGAATTCCTGTTGATGCTGCTAAGCTACACGACATATTATTTGCCGACATAGCAACCCAACGTAATGAATTGGAAATTTCTTCGGGACTACTAAAAACTTTTCCTGAGACTACTTTGTTCTTTTCAATATCAATATCAAAATTATAGAATTTATTAAACAATACTATACCTGCAATTTTTGTTTCAGAAAGTTTTTTAATGAAATTACCTAAGTCGGCAAAAAATGAACTTATTTTAATTGTTACAGGAATATTTAATTTCTCGCTTACTTTAGTAACAATATCAAAGTATGCTTGCTCTTTTTCTATTGCATTTTTTGATAAATCGGTTTGCTGAATAAAAATATTTAATTCAAGAGCATCAGCTCCTGCTTGTTCAATCTTACTTGCAAAGTAAGTCCATTCGTGGGAGGAAGTACAATTTACACTAGCAATAATTGGTATATTAACTGCTGCTTTAGCTTCTTTTATAAGTTTTATATATTTATCAATATTATCTGCTTTAATTTTATAGTCGTAATAATCAAGGTAGTTACGGTCGTAGCTAATATCATTTCCCGATTCTAAAATCTTTTCGTACTCATTATTTATTTCTTCTTCAAAAATTGATTTTAACACAACAGCACTTGCACCAAACTCTGCTATTTTCTTTATACTTTCTACTGTGCTTGTCATTCCTGAGCTTCCTGCTATTATTGGATTTTTCAACTCTAAACCTGCATAAGTTGTTTGTAAATTTGCCATGTATATAAATTTATTTTGTAAATTTTTGTATTATACAAATATAGTATTTGTATGCTTTAAGCCCAAAATTATTATACTAATGTAAAAAAAACCCACCATATTGCAACATGCAATATGGTGGGTTTAAAACAGAGATACTCGTATTTTAGAAATACCACCGAATACCTAATAGTGTCAATAAACTATTTATATTTAAGAGTTTTAGTTCTTAATAAAAATTTCCGTTTCTAATATTTCATTATTCTCTTTTATTTTTATAAAATATGTGCCACTTTTTAATTTTGAAATATTAATTATCCTTTTATTATTATGCTGTAAAATAATAAGTTTTCCTTGCATATTATATATTTGAAAATTTAACATTCTATTTGAATCATAATCAATTGTAATAAAGTCAGATGCTGGATTTGGATAAATTATTATTTCGTTAGTATTAATATTATCTACACTAATATTAATTTCTGTAGTAAAACTCCATGTTTCACTCCATTCCGAAAAAATGCTACCATCAGTAGCTTTAATTCTCCAAAAATATATTGTATTATTATTCAAATTTGAAATATAATTTTCAGTATCAGAAGTTGTTCCTGATGTATATGTTACAAAATTGCTGTAGGTACTATATTGATATTCATACGAAGTAGCATCAATAACCTCATTCCAGTCGAGAGTTAAATTTACTGGCTGATTTATTGCATTATTTGTAGGACTAACTAAAATAGGAGTTCCTAAATTACTTGTTTTAGTAGTAAAATTCCATATTTCGCTCCAATCAGAATAATTTGTACCATCGGATGCCTGAATTCGCCAAAAATATTGAGTATTATATTCTAATCCACTAATTGATATTTGAGAGCTTTGTGTTGTTTCGCTAATATAAGTAGCAAAAGTATTATCGGTACTATATTGGTATTCGTAAATTGTAGCAGAGCCAACAATATTCCAAAGTAGCGTTAAACTTAACTCTTGATCAACTGCATTGTTTGCGGGGCTAATTAAAATTGGCGTATTTAGTGCAACACCAGATTCTTCTGTAGTAAAATGCCAAGTTTCGCTCCAAGCAGACGAGGTTGAACCATCAGTTGCAGATACTTTCCAGTAATATGTTGTATTATTATTTAATCCAGTTAATGATATTTCACTATTTGATGTAAATCCATTAATGAAACTAGAAAAATACTGATCGGTACTGTACCAGTACTCATAACTTGTTGCAGATGCTACGTCGTTCCAGTCAAGAGTAATATTTGTTGGTTGATTTGTTGCAGTATTTACAGGACTAACTAAAATAGGAGCTTCTAAATTAACGGCATCAATTTCAGTCGTAAAATTTATAGTAGTATTTGTTGCAAATAAGTTATTAATAAACAGTAATATTATTATGAATGTAAAAAGAGTTCTCATGTCTTTGAATTTTAATGAATTATTAGTTTTAAAACATCCACAAATGTACATATTAATATTTGTTTCATAATTAAAATTAGTGGTGGAAATTTACAACTTTCTTAAACTATTAAAAACTTCGTAACCAATTATTTTATCAAATTCACTACCTTGCTCTCTATAATAAACAAAAATTTGATATGAATTTTCTGTTTCGTAATAATTTCCTTCAATAGTTTCTGTAATAATTTCTGAATCTAAATTTTCGGCAAAAACGTATAAATAATTATAGAAACCTTGTTTTAGTTTTAGCCGCAATTCATAAGCTTCGGTTGTTTCATTATAAGTCATTTTATGATTTGCTGAAAGCCTAAAATCTGAAATTTCTCCAAATACATAAAAATCACCTGTAGGAAGTTTAAATTCTTGCTTCAGGTTAAAATCTACTAAAACATAATCAGCTTCAACCTCGTCGTTTTCAACATCATCGGCTGTAATTACCATATTGCCATTTATATCTTGCTGGTATGAATAGGGTTTTGTACTTACCGCAATTTCATTTATCAAGCTAAAAATATAATAAGGTTTTTGGTATGAAATTCGTACAACTTTATCGTTTAAAAACTTGTAATTTTTACAGTTAAAATATCGAAATTCATTTCCTGCTTTAAAATTTATTTTACGAGGGTTGTTATATTCATAAACATTTCCTTTAATAAAATCGGCATGTTCAACAGTTAGTATATTATCAAATCTGTTATTTTGAATAATTTTAACAGTAATCGCATCTGGGTCTGAGCTTGCATAATAGCTATTATCTATAATATTAAAACTAATTTCTTGCTTTTTATACATATCAGAAACTAAACTAGAGCGTTTTACTTTTGCCAAAAGTTCTACTTTGTTTTCGATAACATAAAAACGCCTGGTCAATACAACATTTTCTATATCATAATCTTTATAAACTACTAATAAATAATTTCCCGAAATAATAAGGTTCATATTTTCTTCTGGAAACATTAAACTATAATGGTTGTAATGGACTAATGTATTAAATGAAGGACTATATTCGGAGATTTCGCCTTCGGAGTAGCCATCAATATATTCCATGACATTCAAATTTGCTGGAGTCCAATCCGAGTTGCAATATATAAATGTATAAGAATAATCTTCGGTATTATTTTGCAAATTATCAAATTCAAGTACAAGTTTTTGTTCAGTATTAAGTTCTATAATAGGCATACCAAAATCTTTAGTCTCAGGACGTAACAATACAGTATGTATGTTTTCATCGTAAATATAATTTTCATATTTTAATTCATCTTGCGAATAAGAAATAGTAGTAAGAAAAATAAAAAAATGTAAGAAAATAATAGTTTTTATATATTTCATAATGTACAATAGTTTTTATTTAGTATTTTGTAAAAATAACGTTTTTACCCTATTAAAAAACATATTTTTTTATAAAATATTTGGATAAAGCCCAAAAATATTATAATTTGTATGAAAAATTATAATTTAGTGATTATTAAAAAATATAATTCATCAAATTTATTGTCTTATTTCGTTATAAATAAGACATTTTTTATAATTTAGCATTTTAGTAAAATTTAATTTTTTCTTATACAAAATACATATTTTTTTAAATAATATAAAAAATGAATAGTAAATTAATACTCAGACCATTATTGTTAGTTGTTGTTTTGTTTTTCGGATTATCCTTTTCTTTTCCAGAAACAGATTTAATTGCTAAACAAAGTGAAAGTAAAAGTACTTGGTACAATCTTTTTAATAAAAAAATGAAAAAAGAATTAGCAAAAGCAGATAAAACCTATACTAAAGGTAAAGGTTCTATTACTAAAGCTAGTGTATATTTTAAAAAAGCAGAAGGTTTTCTTCATATTTCTGAAAATGCTAAAACAGATAAAGAAAAGAAAAAAGCTTATAAAAATTATACAAAAAATGAATCGAAAGGTATAAAAACAGCCCTTAAAGGTTACAATTATATTTTTGCATCAAATCAAGTAAAAAACAAAATATATTCTCGAAAATTAGAGAGTTTTGAATATGATACATCTCTTTTTCATACTTCATCTAAAAAAGTTTCAACTGAGGCTGGCATAATGTTTAAACAAGCCGAAGTAATGAAAAAAAATGCAAAGGGATTCTCTGGAAAGCAACAATATATTTTTATTAAAGAAGCTGCTGATTTACAGTTTCAATCGTTAACAAAAAGAGAATTAGCATTTGAACTATATGAAAAGAGTAATGATGTTGACATGCAGCAATTTGCTCCTAAAAAAGTTGTAGCAGACACTGTGCAAACAGCCGAGGATTTAGCAAAAAAATACAAAAATTTAATTGAAGGAGATACTGCAAACACATATAACCCAAATACAGATGGGAATGTTTATAAAACACGATTAACGCCAATTTTATCAAAAATTAATATTAAAAAATCGGATTCATTATTCTTACAAAAAATGTATGCATATAATAGTAAAGCCGATTCGTTGATGCTAGAAATTGATGCAGAATATCTTGTTATTGATAGTATTAGAGTTGAAGCCCAAAAAGAGCAAGACAGACTAAAACGTGATATGATTACTCAAAAAGCCGTTGAATTAGAACAAAAAACATTTTATAAATTAATAAAATCGGCAAATTTATATATAAAAGCAAATGAAGTAAAATATAATATATATAAAACATATTTGCCAACTGTTAAAACTGCTGATACTACTAAGCAACACAAAATTGCAAAAGAATTTATTATTAGCTCAGATTCAATACATCGTTATGTAGAAAGCTCAATTGCAAATGCAAATCTTCAATTTTTTAAGCACGAAGAGTATTTACAACTTATGGATGCAAATCAAGCTCAACTTTCTGCTTTACAGCAACAAGAGAATGCTTTTTCTACTTATTTTGGATGGACAACTACATTGTTACCAGAACCAGCAAAATACAAATACATTGTAGAACGACCTGAATTAACAAACGACTCAACAGTAATTATTAACAGAAAAAACAAATTAGAATATAATTATTTAGCATCATTTTATTACTCTGTTGCAAATCCAAAACCAGACACCTTAATTTATGGTAAAGGCGTATTTTTTAAAGTTCAACTTGGAGTTTTCAAGAATTTATTATCATTAAACGATTTTGGAAAATACTCTCCAATAAGTTTTGATACATTTAAAAGTAACTCGTACAAAAGATTTATGCTTGGTAAATATACACGACCTAGCTCGGCGGAATATGTTTTAAAAGAACTTAAAGCAAAAGGATACACTGATGCATTTATTGTTGGCTATATTAATGGGAAAAGAACAACATACAAGAAAGCACGAGAGCAAGTTCTTGTAGCACAAAAAAATGATGATAAAAGTAATAAGGGAAATAAAACAAATAAGGAAATTCAAGAAATAAAGAAGAACGACAAAAAGATTAAAAAAGAAACACAAAATTTCAAATATAAAAATCTTAATTATGGAACAGGAAAATACGATTTTGTACAAGGCGTAAATATAAAGAATGTAAAAGGTCTTGTTTATGGAGTTCAAGTAGGAATGTTTCAAATACCAAAAACTAACGAAGAGCTTAAAATGATTAGACCTTTAATGGAAGAAAAGACTAAAAAAGGAACTAAATTAATGAAAGGTCCATATTATTCTTACATTGAAGCATATAACGAAACATCAAATATTAGAAGCAAAGGATTTAAGCAAGCTTATGTAACAGCATATTTTGATGGTCAGCATATTACACTTTCAAAAGCAAAAGGAATAGAAGCAGCTCAAAATAAAGAAATAAAAAACCCAGAAAACAACACAGAAAGTCGCCCTATTTTTTCTGTTCAAATAGGAGCTTATTCCACAGAACTTACGGCTGCTAAACAAGCACAATTTAAAGAAATATCTAAGAAGTACACAATAACAGCACTTGCAGATCAAAATGGCCTAGTACTTTATATTGTTGGGAAATATGCTAGTTATGAAGAAACAGTTATTATTAAAAATGACTTAAAAAGGTCAGGCTTTACTGATGGATTTGTTATTGCATTTTATAATGGTAGAAAAATTAACGTAAATGATGCAATTAAAATCATTAAAAATAAAAAGCAACAATAGAAATTAATAATTTTAGTACTGTTTTAATATTTATGATAAATATTAAAACAGTACTAAGAATATAACATCTTACCTTTAAAATAATTTTAAAATAAACAGATGAAAAATAAGGTAAAAGAAGAAATACTAAATAAAGAAGACACATTATTTAAGACTAATGATAATAAGTTTTTGGTATTGCATAATGACGACCATCACACATTTGATGAAGTTATTGAAGCCTTAATAGATGTATGTAGCCATAAACAAGAACAAGCTATTCAATGCACTTACTTAGTACATTATAAAGGGCGAGCTGATGTAAAAAAAGGCGAAATTAATTTTCTTAAACCAATGAAACAGCAGCTTACAGAAAGAGGTTTAAAAGCAACAATTGAATAAATTAATATATATGTCAATATTAAATTCCATAAAATCATTATCTTTTTTCACAAAAAGAAAATTTGTTAAAAAAGCATATCAAATTGCTGCTGAAGAAAAATCACAAATAAGCAAAGATGATATAATCGTTTTATGGAATACGATAAAAGATAGACATGAGTTCTCAAATATTATTAGAAATGCTGACAAATCAAACAATAGTCTTAGTCCAGATGAAGCAGATCAAATATTTGAAATAAGAGAAGAACAGTTAGATTATATTAGAGTTATTAAAGCTTTTATTAAAGCTAAAAAAGCAAAAGTAGAAATAAGCTTAGAGAAAATAATTGAATTGTATGATAATAATGCAAACATTGAAGATATTGTTAAACGTCTTATATCAAAACAAAAAAAAGGAGACTCTACATCTGTTGAAGAGTTAATGTATGACTTTTTTGAAAATATGGAGGATGAAAAAATATTAAGAACATTTATTAAAACACAAAAAGATGAAGATTTATTAAAACCCGACCAGTTAATAAAAGCATTTTATAGTAATATTAATATTGAAAAATTTGTAGATGTAATTAAAATATTAAAGAAACAAAATCTTCAAATACCCGATGATATAATTTTCGAAACTTTAGATGATAACATAAATATAATAAAGTTAATAAAAATACTATCAGCAGCAAAAATTGAAAGTTTAAAAGAACTCAATAAATTAAATTTTTTCACCGAAAAAGAAATAAACACACTTGCAAACACATATATTATTCAGGGGAAATTTGAATTTAAAACAGGATTGAATAATATGTTGATAAAAAAGGGTATCTTACAAGACCCCTCACAGTTGTATCTTAAATTAATTAAATCAACCGAAAAAGGATTTAAAGTTAATTATGAAATGTTAAAACCATATCTTTCTTTTGACTTTAAACCACAAATAGGGAAAGTAATAAATACATACCTCAATGCTAGAACACGTGGTTTATACATTACACTAGAACAAATGGCTGAATTGGCAGAAGAAAATGTAGATATTGAAAACTTTATTGATGCACAAATAAAAAGTAATTCCAATAAAATATCATGAGTAAAAACAAATACATAAGAAAGTGATTATAGCAATTTTGCACTAGGAAGAACATAAAAAGACAGCATGTGGGTATCGCATCTAAGCTTTTAAATAATTTGCAAACAGATGAATAAAAAAACGATAATAGAAGAACTTTTAAGCTATAAAATATCAAAAACCGATATTAAAACATTATCGGACACACTAATATTTGCACAGTTAAACAACTATAATTTCAAGTTAAAAGATTTATTATCACTGTATTATAAAAAAGTTAATATAGACGACTTACTTAAACAACTTAAAATAGCATCGGCTAATAATATTAAAATAGACGCCCCGAAATTTTTAAATACAAAACTAACTAAAGACGACTTTATAAATCATATAAAAGGATGGATATATGCAAGTAGAAAAAAGGTAAATACAACAATTTTTGAACTTTATGAATTTGCAGCAGCAAAAACCGATATTAAATTTCTGGTTGACTCTTTTTTAGAATTAAAAAAAATGGACGATAGTCTTGAAATAAAGGATTTTACAGGCTGTAACTTTTGTCTTTATAAAACACATAATTTTATTGAGACTCTTAAAAAAATTAAAAGTGAAGACACTAACGTTTCTTTAAAAAAAATATTAGCACTAAAACTTCCTCCTTACGATTTAGACAATATATTTAATCAATATAAAAAACTTTCATTATTAAACTCTGGCATTTCAATAACACAACTTTTTGACCTTAAAGTAAAAAACACCGATGTAAATAATATAACAGAAGCATATATTATAGCTCAAGATCAAGATATAAAAATTGATTTTAATTCAATTTGTAAAATCAATAAAAAAGGACATGACGCAAAACAAATTATTATTAACTCATTTTTACCAATAACATATATTTTAAAGCCCGTAAGCGTAATACTTAAAACAAATGTCGAAATATTACTTAAACTTAAAATTGTTATTACAAGTGATTTAGAAAACATTGTTAATGGTATTCCCAAAGAATTTTTAGATAATAAAATACAAGAATACTATAAAGCAGAAATAGGAAAATACGAAAATACAAATGAAGTTTATGTAAATTTTGTTGAAATATCCGAATCTGTTTTAAAAAAAAATTAATAAATTAGAATCGGCATACACTGTTAAAGGACTTACAATAATTGATATAGTATTTGGACGAAATTTAACAGACGAATTTGAATTGAAAAATTTAAAACTTAAAAGAAAAATTGTTGAAGAAAAAGCAAGAATTGCCGAAGCAGTACTAAGGTACGAAAATGCACAACTTCAACTAGGAATAAAAAAGGACACAGAACATGGACATGTCCATTAATTTTTTATTAAAAAAAAAGTAAATAATAGAAACAATGATATATATAACAATAATAATTTTTATAATATTTATAGGCGTAGGGTTATTTTTATCGTATATACCTAACAGCTTGCACACTCTTGCCGAAAAATCTGGCTTTAATCATTTTTCAATTAAATATCGAAAAATGAAAATTCAAGGGGTAGATGTTAAATTTATGTACAAACAATATTCAAAAGCACATGATGTTGGAGTAATGTTAGACTTTGATGATTTACTAGAATATTATATATATTCCCCTGAAAAAGTAGAAGAAATGGTTGGTCTTCTTATTAGAGCCAAACTTGCAGGCGTAAAAATTTCTATTTCAGAACTAGAAAAATTTGAAAACTCAGGAGGCGATCCCCTACAACTTATAGATGCACTTAAAATAGTAAAAAATGCTAATGTAGATGTTTCAAAAAGTATATTAGAAACACATTCACTATCAGGTGGCGATATTAATGCATTTGTACAAATTATTCTTAGAGAAAACAAAGCACATCTTGATTTAGACCTAGCAAAACTGGTAAGCGAAAATTTATCTGATGAGGATATGATAAAAATTGTCAATATTCTTATAATTGCACAAAAAGCAGGACTTTATGTAACAGAAAAAGAGCTGAAAGAAGAAAAAAAATCAATAAAAAAAGACAGTAAAATAGCTGATTTACGTATTTCTCAACATGGTATATTAGAGCATTTTAGAGCCAATATAAATATAGAAAAATACGCACATGCAATGATTAGAGCAAAAAAAGCAGGAATTGAAATAGATAAAGATGCACTAAACATACATTACTTGACAGATGGTGACATGGAAAAGCTTGTAAGTTCTATGATAAAAGCAGAAAAAGCTCAAATAGGAATTACACAAAAAGAACTTGTAGAACATAATATTGAAGGAAGAGATATAGGTAAAATTGTAAAAAATATTATTAAAGCTAAACAAGCTGGCTTAGATGTTTCCCCAGAAGAATTAATCGATTTTCACAGAATTGGAGGAATACCCGAAGATTTTGTAAAAGCACTTATTATCGCAAAAAAGAATCTTTTAGATATTAATAAAAAAGAACTTGAAGAACACTTTCTTGCAGGAGCTAATGTAATGGAATATGTTAAAGCAAGAGAACTGATTAAATTTAGCCCAGATCTAGGCGTATCAATCGAAGATATTGATAACCATTATCTCAAAGGCGGTGATGTGTTAAAAACATTATTTGCCCTTTCGTATGCAAAAAAGAACAATGTACCTCTTAATGCTGCATTCGCTTTCAAACTAGACTTAGTTGAAGCATTTGATATAAACGAAATAGTTAACTGGTCGGTAAACCCTAAAATAATAGAAGTAACACCTTCGCCTACAGTAGTTGCCAAAGACGGAGTTCAAGTAACACTAAAAATACGAGCAACAATAAGAGGTAAAATAGCACTATTTGTAAAAGGCTCAAAAGAAGAAGTATTATTTGGAAGAATTAATGAAGCTGTAGCCGAAGAAATACCTAAATACAAAACATACTCCGAAGTTTTAAAAGGATTAAATGTCATTTCAACAAATGTTTTAAGCCGACTACAAGGACAACTAAAAACAATAAGTCAGGAATTTGATAATAAATTTGAAGCAGAAGAAGAAATTGCAAAAATTAATATAAAAGAAGAGGAATTAAATAAAAGTAGCTCTTACGAAGTTTTAGATATAAAAATATTTGATATTGTTATAGGAAAAGATACTCTAGCAGAGTTCAAACTTCACCATGCCGAACATGCAAAACACATGGCCGAAGTTCACCTTGAAGAACGAATTTCTACAGCCGAAGCCGAAGAAGCCGAAGCAAAAGTTAGATTAATTCACGCAAAAGCCATATTACAAGAAGGAATGGCAGAGGCTTTTAAAAATGGAAAAATGGACACAAGCCTTTACTTAAAAGAAAAATATATTTTTAATGCATTTGACGATGAAGATACTCCAAGACATGAGCATGAGAAAAAACACAAATCAGATAAAGGACATGGAGGACACTAATTAGAGCGTGTACATAAAGTAGATTAAACAGTTACCAAAACGGCTATTGCATAACTTTAATTAATAATAATAATATTTAAACTATCTAATTGTATTATTGAACAATTAAATTGCTACATTTATATTCTGTTGAAAAATAATGTCATGTATTCATTTGTTTTTTACAATAGTTTTTTACAATTTTGCATTAACACACTAATTTTCTGTTAATTAATAATAAATACCCCTATATAAATGAAAATTAAAATACTAATTTATATTTTTATTGCTACATTTATTCTCTCATGCGGGACAGACCCCGAAGCTGGTCAATATCAAAATGATAGCATTCCTGAGTTAAATAGCGCCAATGATGATATTATGACTTATGGAGGAAATGCAAAAACAGTAAAAATTGAAACGGATGAAAAAGCATCGGCAATAACATTTTATATTTTACTCTTTTTTGTAGGACTATTTATTTTTATAGTACCATTTTATTTTTATTATTTTATTCCTTTAGGGCTATGGTACCGTGCATTTTTATCAGGCATAAGACCTGGATGGTGGAATATGACAAAAATGCGACTTCAGCAAATTCCACAACCTCTACTTATAGACACAATGATTAAAGCAAAAAATTCAGGCTTAAAATTAAGCACACCTGATTTAATGTCAAAATATTTGGCAAATGTTGATATAGTAAAAGTTACAGACACAGCTATTAGAGCAATAAACGCAGGAATTGAAGTATCCTATAATGAGTTGGCAACCCAATATTTAGCAAAAGTTGATGTTGAAACAGTTATGCA
Source organism: Bacteroidales bacterium (assembly GCA_029934705.1). Taxonomy (GTDB): domain Bacteria; phylum Bacteroidota; class Bacteroidia; order Bacteroidales; family JAADGE01; genus DZBS01. Next base: position 12,202 of record JAOZLS010000028.1, read on the forward strand.
TGCACTCGTTACAGCTCACAATGCAAATATTGAAATAGCATTAAAAGATTTAGCTGGGCATTATCTGGCACATGTCGATGTAATTCAAGTTGTTGAAGGACTTATTACAGCTCATAATGCTGGTTATGACGAATTTACACTATTAAATTTGAAAGAACATTATTTGGCAAACGGAGATGTTCCAAAAACAGTTGATGCATTTATTGCAGCAAAAGAAGCAGACTTTGATAAAGTTACCTTTGAAGACATTGCATCAATTGACCTTGCAGGTATGGATGTTACAAAAGTAGTTGATTCTGCTGTAAATCCAATTGTAGTAGAAACAGGACTTGTTTCAGGTGTAGCAAGAGATGGAGTACAAATTATTATGAAACTAAAACTAACTCTGCGAGCCAACTTAAAAAATGTAATTGGAGGAGCAAAGCAAGATACTGTTTTAGCAAGAATTGATGAAAGTTTAGCAACCGAAATTGGTCGAGCCCAATCGCACTTTGATGTACTTGAAAGCCCATTTGAACTTGCCGATAGAGTAGAGCATAAAAGCTTAGGAGACGGAACTGCTTATGATATCATATCAGTTGACGTTGCCGAAATAACAGTAGGTAAAGATATTCATGCTGAACTGCAAATGGAAAGAGCTCATGCAAATGCAGAGCAAGCAAAAGCAGATTTAATTTTAGCCGAAGAGAAAGTAAAAAAAGCAATGGCTGCAGCATTTATGGATGGGAAACTTTCTATAAAAGAATACAACGAAATACAAAACACAGAAGCTGACACTCACATGAGAAATAGACTAGGCGATTCAGCAGAAGAAAAAGGTCATATCAACACCACTGAAAATGATGATGAACACCATAATCATTAAATGAAGTACCAATGATAAATGATAAATAATAAACACACAAAGATATGATTATTGTAACTTTGTACAAGTTAGTACACGAAAAAGTCGCATGCGGGTGTCGCGTCTAACCTTTAAATAATTTATAAACAGATAAAAAAAAAGCCTAAATGTTTTTTTCTAAAGATAAAATTTATAAATTTGCATCGCTTTTAAAAAGCAAAATCAGCTTACCCTGATGAAACTGGAGAGGTGGGTGAGTGGCTGAAACCACCGGTTTGCTAAACCGACGTACAGCTCGAAGCTGTACCGGGGGTTCGAATCCCCCCCTCTCCGCTCTTTTGGTTAAAAGACTAAAGAAAATTACTTTATTTATTTGTTTTTCAAGGGGTTGTTAATATTATAAATAAAGTAATAAAGATTAAAATTCCATTGTTTTTGATAAAATGTTTCACAATTGTTTCACATTTTAAATTCAAAAACATGAATAATCCTACAATTTTTACAAGAAAAACAAAGGAAAATTTACATGCTATATACATACGTGTAATTATTAACCGTAAAAAAGCGGATGTTTCATTAAAATTATTTGTCCATGAGAAAGATTGGAACGATAAACGAAATGAAGTAAAACGCTCTGATATTGAATACATACGTAAAAACAAATATATTGATAAGGCTATATTAAAAGCTAAAAATATAATTGATAAATTGTTTTACGAAGGAAATGCCATAAACTTCAATATAAGAGAATTTAAAAGACTATATAAAAATGCTCATATAGAAAGTAAAGACTTTTACAGTTTTGTAGAAAATGAATTTAAAAGCCGTGTAACCAATAAGGATACTCTAAGAACTTATTTATCACAAATAACAAAATTAAAGCAGTTTCGTAGCGAATTAAATATAAGTGATTTAGATATTGATTTTATACTGCTGTATAAAAAATATATGATTGATGTAAAAGGCAATAATCAAAACACATATAATAAGTCGTTAAGTATGTTAAGAACCTTTTTCTATTGGGCAATAGATAAAGGGCTTGCAAAGGAAAACCCATTTAAAAAAATAAAAATATCTAAAATACCGGGGCAAAGGGATTTTTTAACAGCCAAAGAAGTAGAAAAACTGGAACATTTATATTCATCAAACATATTAACTCCTGGCGTTCAAAATGTATTAAAATATTTCCTTTTTACTTGTTATACTGGTTTAAGATTTGGCGATGTAAGAGACTTAAAATTCTCTGATATTAAAAACATTGAATTTGATGACAAAAAGGTTGATTTTATTAAAACAGATATGCACAAAACAGGTTTACCAGTAAGTATTCCAATTATAGAGCGTGCAAAAGTGTATATACAAAGAAAGTTTAGTAATAATCAAAAAGTATTTGATGTAAAAACTAATCAAACAACCAATAAACATTTAAAAACGATTGCTACAAAGGCAGAAATAAATAAAAATATAACTTTTCATGTAGCACGTTATACTATTGGTACTATTGGCTTAGAGTACGGATTACCGATTGAAACTATAAGCGATATTTTAGGGCATACAGATATAAGAATTACTAAGAGGTTGTATGCAAAAACAGATGACCACCACAAATTTAAAGAAATGTCTAAAATGGAGAAAAAACAGTAAGATACTTTTTTTAAAATATTAGTGTTCCAAACCTCGTAAAATGGGCTTATAAAAAAATATAGCTTGCAAAAATGCGTCAAGTTATAATTGGTATGCTTTGTTGTGATTCTACCAAAACCTACTTGACGCACCCCCTACCTTGGCGTAGTTCATGGCAGGCGTGGTTTAGCTCCCGTAAGGTTATTTTAGTACTTGCCGTAACCCCTAATTTTAGTACACTATTTTACGTACAGTTGTTTTTAACTGTACGCAATTTGCGTACAGTTGTGGCAAGTTAAATGCTAACTGGACGTGGCAAAAGCCTTATTAATGCTGAGTTACGCCAAGGTGTAAAGGTAGTTTGTTGTTTTTTGCTAAAACGCTGTTTTTCCTTTTTTATTATTTTATATAAATTTATATATATATAAAGAAAAAAAAAGAAATAATTATGAAAATGTGAAATCCAATAAACTATGCTTACATTAAAAAAAAAGGAAAGTTCTTTGTGTTTTATATTAACAAAAAAAAGCCCTCAATATTGAGGGCTTTTTTAGAAATTATTAATTAAATAACTTTAAAAGAGCATATACGCTTTGTTAGAAATATTAAATGCTAAACGCCATTTTATGAATTTTAGAGCAAACTCCAGCCTCCAGAAGTCTTTTGTTCCAGTTCTTTTAGGATAAAGTAAAATATGAAATATCGGTATTAAGTAGAAAGCCTTTAATCCTTTATTGTGTAAATTGTTAAATCTAAATGCAAAATATTTATTCATTTGCTTTATTTTCCATTTGATAAATTCTGGAAAAGATAGAACTTTAAATCTATAAAAATTAACAAAAACACCATCATATTCAGTCTCTGCATTTGTTAATTTACATTTATCGCAGATAATAAATCCAGGAATGCATTCAGGTTCAAGTTCTCTTTTTTTTCGATGTATTCCAATTTTGCATAAAAAATTCATAATCTATATTTTTAAAAGTGAATAAATAGTATTTCTTTAAATCCAATTAATTGCAGGTATTTACAGCTATTTGCAGATATTCTAAAAAATTCTGTATTTTATATTATTTAACCCAGTAGCCTTTATAGTTGCCAACACGCCCACGTAAATAACCACGTTTTGAGAAATACTTACCAATGGCTTCTTTTGATAAATTTATTTTTTGTCCTTGTTCTAGTAATTCAATTATTACTTGCTGTGGATTAATAAGGCGACCGTTTCCTTTGTCTGTTGGTTTGTATTTACTTATTATTAGGCTGTATTCATTTTTTTGCAATGATGTTACATACTTGCTGTTTTGCTCTCTTAAATCAGCATAATCACATTCGTAAGTAAGTAATTCTTTATTGTTCGATGCTTTTGCTTGTAAAATACCTGTTGCAGCCTCGCCCCATAATTGGCGTAAATCAATATCTTTAAGGTATTTTTCGTAATCAATACGTCCTTGAATTTCAATACCAAGTATTCTACGTTTCATTGCATCATCATCATCAAGTAAAAAGCCTGGTTGTCGTTCTCTGTTCGCTTTGTTAGTACTACCAATAAAATTGACTTGTTTCTTAAAGCTCTCGTAACTTTTAGTCTTTTTATTATATGCCTGTCCGCCGTCCATCGCTATATAAGACTTAAACATCAAATACCTTTTTTGAGACAAAGGGAGTTCGTCCCAATCAATAGCAAATTTTCCTTTACTAATACCAGCCATGTCAAAAAAGCTTGCATTTTCGGATATTCGTAAGTAATATTGTTCAAATTCGGGAAGGCTGAAAAGCCAGCGGTTTAAATAACTTTTGCCTGAACCGCCCAGGGGTTCTATCCATAAAAGCATTGCATCGTTTTTGCCAATATGTAATGCTTGACCTGCTGACTTATACAGCCATTTTCTGAAATAATATTCTAACCTCTTTTGATAGAAGCCTTTTTCTTTGTCTTCGTAATCGTAGGCAGTAATACAGTCGGATAGTTCACCAATAAGCCTTTCGCCTTTATACTGGTCGGCAAGCTCTTTTAATAGTTCTTGTAGTGGATTATGAAGTTTAGTAACTGTAATATGCTTATTCTTAGAATTTAAGAAACGATTAAAATGTTTGTTTGGATAACCTTCAGAGTCTGATAAATATTCAAGTTCTTCAATTGTGTATTCTTGTTTATTTTTGTTTATATCAATTTGTCCTGTAATTTCATTTTCTCTAATATCAAATGTTAATAAATATTCTCTTAGTTCTTCAGAGGGTGTTAAATCACTACTTTCATTGCCCGACAAATAGCCTAAGAGCATCTTTTTTGACAAGGTAAATTCTTCTGTCCATTTGTCTATTGCTATAATTTGCGAATAATTATCAAAGTTTGATAATAAATTACAAGCTCTTTTTATTACTGGAATTCTGAATTTTGTTTGTAAACTTTTTTCAAAAGATATTGAGGTTCGTGCTAAAAATGCAACAAAGTTTTTTTTCATAATTATAATAATCTAAGGTCTTGTCCTTCGGTAGTAATAATATTAAACATTTCAAAAATACGGCTGTATATCCTTTGTGAATAGTGCTGTTTAAATTCGTGTACTTGTAAATTAGAGCTTGCATGTGTTTTTATTCCGTACTTTACGAATATTTTATGTCTATCAAAAAGTACATTTTCTAGTGGTCGGATGTTTGTTCCGTAATGTTTGATGTTTGGTTCTTCAAAACCTAATTCATCAATGTATAAGTTTTGAATTTCATCTTTAGTATGAATACGCCTTAATTCTTCGGAATAGTTATCATATCTATAATACATGTACTTTTTAAGGGCTTCTAGTCCAACGGCTGAAAAAACAGATTGAATTTCAATAGAATTTATTGTGCGAAATTGTTTACCAGGACTGTACTCTTTTGTAAATTCAGAAAAGATTTTAAATAGGAATGTTTTAGAACGTCCTGTATTACCTAATATTAATAAGCCTTTTCTTAAATCAAAAGGAATTGTTTTGTTTTTTGCTTCAAAATTAAATTTTTCAAATTCCCTATTATTAGTGAAATACATTGTAAAAAGTCTGTACATCTTTTTTATATCATCATCTAAAAATAACTTTCGACCTTGCTTTTGCAGCTCAGTATTAATATTTTGAATAATTATGTTTGATGCTTTATTATAGCTCAACGTCGCTGTATTTTTTTGAATTGTTTTGTTTTGAGTTGTCATGTTCTGTTTTTTTAGGAGTAATGTAATTTAAGTAAGTGTTTAAATTCTCTTTTTGAAGGATCCAGGAGGGGGTAACAATTTTAGTATTTGTATTTGTGTAATATGGGTTTTTCATTGCATTATTTACACATCTAACAAGTTCATCAAAACTAAAGTTAACCGATTGTTTATAAAACAATCTTCTACTTATTACATCGCCTGTATATCTTTTTTTTGTTATTTTATTAAATTCCTCAAGGAATAAAATATAATTAGTTTTTGGTTTCGTATTCTTTTCTACATAAAGAAAAAAATCGTCTGCTTCTTTTTCTTCGC
>JAOZLS010000028.1:18270-21031 GCA_029934705.1 Bacteroidales bacterium
TTTAAGTATTCATCTAAATTTGATTGACTAATTCTATTGTCAGCAGTTGTTTTTATTGTGCCATTAGCTACAAGTTTACTTATTGTAGTATGAGAGCGATTAAGCATTTGTGCTACTTGATTAATAGAATAAAATTTATTTTCGTTTACTCTTTCAAGATAAGTTTCTTCATACTTTTTTAAGGCACTTAAAACTATGCTTTCAATTTCATCGGGGGTTGTTAATATTATTTTATTTTCCATTATTTTTGATATTGTTTTATAAAGTCTTTATTTATTAAATAGTGCTAATTGTTCAGTTACAACATCCTTATCTAAAGAATTAAGGCGTTTTGTGGCGTTTCTAATCGAACCTTTTAAGGATTGAATCCGGATGTATCGTTCATCTTTTTTTAAAGCCTCTTCTAAAGAATCAATCTCTACTTGAAATTCTGTTTTTTCTTTTAAAATAAAAGTACGTTTAGTAAATAAATCAAACAAAGCATTGTAACACTCCATTTTGTATGCTATTATTTGCTTTCTTATTTCAGGCTTTACATTCTTTGGGTTAATTGTAAATAGCCAACCAAAAACAAAACGCAACGGAATTACTCGCATTTTGTAAATTTTTCCATCCACCCCAGTTGTACCCCTGAGGGGTACAGCTGACCCTAGAATTTCATCACTTAAAATCTTATCTAATTGAGTTTGATAATTAACACCTATTGCTTCACATATTGGCTTTATAGCAATATACTTCTCGTTTCCTTCTGTAATAATGAGGATTTCTTTATCGTTTACTTTAATTATTTTATTTTCCATTATTTTTGATGTTTTATTATGGTTTACCTATTTTTTTGAAAATTATTTCCATTTGCTTTTTGGTAAATATATGTTGTCGTTTATCGTAGTTAAGTTCCTCCAGTTCTTCGGGTGTGAATGATTTATATAACCAACTCATAAAGGTAGCCCGGCAAACTCCGTATTTAAGTGCTAGCTCCGTTTTTCCGTATAATTTAACCTGTTCTGAAACCATCTTAAAATAATTTTTGTTCTGTCGCTCTATTGTCTTCAATACATTTTACCGATATTATTTTTTTTACTTTAAAATCGTGCTTTATTAGTAAAACAGCTTCGGTTCTATTAACTGCGGATAATGTTATTGTTTGCTTTTTGGGTGCAATACCTGATTGTTCTATAAAATGGATTGTGTAAACATTATATTTCATGGTTTTTCTATTTACGTGGTTATTAAATATGCTCGTCTGCTTTAAAGTTTTTTGCATTCTCAAAAGCTAAATCAAATTGCTCTAGTTCTTTAAATGTGTATATTAGTACAGCTCGTTTGTTTAAGTCCATTGCAAAGTTTACGAGTTCTTCTATTTCGCTATAACTAAAGCGTATTAAAATTGCATTAGTTATGTGCATAAAACTTTTAGCGTAAATTCCTCTTCCCTCTAAAAAATTACACATTATTCTTTCCCTTGAAGTACTTAAATCTAGGTCTTGTCCAAAAAATGTACGCTGGTGTTGATGAAAGTGTACTACATCTTTTTTACGAATGTAAAAATCAAAGTTTAATAAGTCTGTACCGTTTCTTGATGCTTCTTTTACTTTTTCATTAAAAGCATGTTTTAAATCAAAAAATGTAAAAATCTCATTAATATCTAGTAGGTTTTTATTTTCTTTAAACAATTTAGTAAAATCGTTATCATCATTTATAATATCAATATTTTCTTTATTCCTTAAATATTTATAGATTTTCTTTCTAGGAATTCTATCTAATAAATCGTTTACGTTGTGGGTGTTTTTTATTTCTATGTCCATGTTTCTATTTATCTATCGTTAATAATTAAATATATTGCGAGTACAATCATTGAGAATACTAATAGAGCATATAGTATTGTAGCTGGTATTGATATTAGCATTTGATATGTGTAATCGTCTGAAAGTTTTTTTGCAATGCTCATACCTTGGCTAATGCTGTAGTATGCTAACAATGCAAATATTAATAATCGTGATATTGTGTATTTTAAGTTTTTCATAAGCTTTTATTTAAAGGAGGGCCGTTTTGCCCTCCTACTTCGTGAAAGTTTCAAGGGGGTATTAATTTAGTTGTAAAATATTCGGTTTTGCTTTGGGTAATATTATAAGGTCCAATAGCGAAACTTTGTGAATTATTTTTTTTTAATTGTTAATTATTAATTTATCTAATATGAAACAATATAACTAACTCTTGTCTATTCCGAGCTTCTATTGTTAATGAAGTTGTAGGAATATCATTAAAAGCATTTTTTAAAGCTGTAAATTCTGCATCTGAAATTCGTCCCATTACTATATTTACAGTTACCAAATATTTATAGATAGTTTTTTCAGATATATCTATTACTGGTTCGTATTGATCAAAATCAATACTTCTTATCCTTTGAATTATATCAGATTTTGTAATATTATTTTTACACATGATTTTTTATTTTATTTATCAGTTGATATGTCTCTGAATGATTTAGTTTTAAGCCACTTGAAAAACTCTTCTTCGTCCTTCACTCCGTCTCTCTTTGCTTGCTCGTTTACTAATTCTTTTAGCATTTCCTTGGCGTGTTCAAGTGTTATAAATATATCATTGATTTTTGTGTTAGGGTTTGCGTTAAGTGTAGATTTTAAAGAATTACCTTTAACTTCTTTAAATGATATTGTTATCTTATTTAATTCCATTTTAAAATAATTTTTTCTGATTAGGGTCTGTATGAAATACATCCCAAAATTTCTTTTCTAAACTCGTT
>JAOZLS010000212.1 GCA_029934705.1 Bacteroidales bacterium
GGAAGCGTTTTTTTTATTCTCTTTCTTCTACATTTTAAACGCAAGAAGGTCTTTTGGACGCTTCTTGGTTTGTTCTTTTCTTCTACATTTTAAACGCAAGAAGGTCTTGAAGACGCTTCTTGGTTTGATTTAATACATTAAATGCTCTTTCGACTTGTTTTTCCAACCAGCATTACTGCTATAGTCTGTAAAATAAATAACTAAGTCGGCATTACTCTTATAATCAACAAAAAAGATTTTTTTATCAGCATTACTAGCATATTTCTCAAAAAACCATTGTCCATCATTACCACTTGCTTGACTCGAATAGCTACATTTGTAAACAACTAAATCGGCATTACTCTCGTAATCCGCAACATAAACTTTTACATCAGCATTGCTGGAATAATTTACTGAAAACACTTTTTGGGCATAACTATTAGACACAAATAATGTAATAATAAAAACGAAACTAAAAACGACTGCTTTTTTCATAATTTATTCTTTTAAAGTTATTAAAAAGGATGATTTTACTTCATACTTAGATAAGATTTTTGTCTCTCTACTTATCAATTCTACTTATCAACTCTTCCAACGAAAAAGTTTCCTTCTCTCGCACACCTTTTGGTGTTTCATGCAAAGTACAACATTCATTGTAAATATCATGTTCAAAAAACAGAACAAAATTATCGGCAACTGCATCATTAAAAAATTTAGTTTTATCTTCTAAAGTAATTAATGGTTGTGTATCATACCCCATAATAAATGGCATTGGCAAGTGTGCAGTCGCAGGAAACAAATCGCCACAATACGCAATTGTTGTTCCTTTATAATTAATATACGGAATTATTTGCCCCTTGGTATGTCCATTGAACATTTTTAAATCAATATTTTCAAATAGTTCACCTTCTTCCTCAATTAAATTTAACTGATTAAATTCCTTTATAGCCATAAAGTTTTCGGGTAAAAAGGACGCTTTTTCACGCCTATTTGGATTATTTGCCAAATCCCATTGTGCTTTACTTATATGATAAGTTGCATTTGGGAAAGCTGGTACATATTTTCCGTTTTCATCAATTTTAACCGCACCACCTATATGATCAAAGTGCAAGTGGGTTATAATTACATCGGTAATATCATTAAATGTAAAACGATTTTTTGTAAGCGACTTCTCTAAAGTATCATCTCCGTTCGGGTAATAATGCTTAAAAAATTTATCACTTTGCTTGTTGCCCATTCCAGTATCAATCAATATCTTTCTATTATCAGTCTCAACTAAAAGGCAACGCATAGCCCAATTTCCAAGATTATTTTCATCGGCAGGATATAATTTTTGCCAAATAACTTTGGGTACTACACCAAACATCGCCCCTCCATCTAATTTTAAGTTTCCTGTTTCTATTTTATATAATTTCATGTTTTTTCTTTTTTAAATTAAGTAATATTACAAATATACAGAAATTGAATTTTAAAAAACTAAAAAATATATAAAATTAATAATATTAGCTTGACTTTATATTTGAAAAAAAACTTTTTTGTCGTAAATTGATACAAAATAATAAATAACAATCTGCAAAACACCCAAAGATTATTTATTGAGTAATAGATTTTCTTTGTTTACCCCTAACCCTAAAGGGTGCAAAGAAAATCTATTTCCTCTTTAGATATGGGAATAATCAATTGAATTTCAATTTATTAAATAGAACTTTGGGCGTTTGACAGACAACCATAATATAAACTTACAACTATGGCTAACATTTTATTAGATTACATGAGTAAAAGAGCTGAAAAGTTTAAAATAAAAAAGACTGAAACAGGGCCAGTTATTACAATATCGCGCGATTATGGCTGCTTTGCAACTGAAATTGCAAGACAAATTACTATTGTATTAAATGAAAACAACAAAACTAACTGGAAATTTATTACTAAAGAAATTTTTGAGGAATCGGCTAAAGAACTTAATGTAAACAAGCAAGAAATAGCACATTTGTTTGGTGCAAACGACAAAAGCTTTTTAGGAGATTTGATAGTATCTTTTTCAAAAAGAAAATATGCTAGCGACAGCAATATTAAAAAAGCCATAAGCACAATTGTTAAGGATTATGCCGAAAACGGAAACTGCATAATTGTTGGCAGAGCAGGATGTGTACTTGCAAATCATATTGACAAAGCATTACATATAAAAATAACTGCACCTTTTAAATATAGAGTAAATTATATAATGAATAAATATAATTTAACTATTACTGAAGCAGAACAAAAAGTTACTGATACCGACTTTAAACGAAAACGATTTATGAGTTTCTTTAACGGAGACCTGCCCGACAACGAATTATTTCACATTACACTTAACAAAGATAAACTTAGTGAATTTGAAATTGTAAATACTATTATAAACTTAGCAAAATACAAAGGTCTTATTTAAAGAACTATTAATTAAGATAATAGCTGAAAGACAAAAGATAAAGTTCTAATATCTTTTGTCTTTTTTATTTTGCCTTTTTTGCTTGAAGTTTTTTAGTTAAATTTGCCCGTAAATTAAATAACCAAGCACATGAAAAACACTTTTTTAATTATTTTGCTAATATTTTTTGCATCGCAAAATATAAAATCGCAAAATAATGAATACGCACGAAAAATAATTAAAACTCTTAGCTCAGAGAAGTATCAAGGCAGAGGCTATGATGAAAACGGTAATAACTTAGCTGCAAAATTTTTAGCAAAAGAATTTAAAAAACTGAAATTAAATAAGTTCGAAAAATCATATATTCAGAAATTTATACTTAATACAAACTCGTTAAATGGTAATATGTTGGTTATTGTAGATAATGACACACTTATTCCTGGTAACGATTTTACGGTAAAAGGGTATTCATGCAGTATTTCGGGAAAGTATAAAGTTGTTGTTCTAGATAAAAAAATATTGAATAATAAGATTGAATATAAAAAAATAGTCAAAAAAAACTATTCTGATAAAATTATTTTGATAGATACATTCGGGTTTAATAATGATAAGAAGGTATTAAAAAACAAATATAGTTTTATGACTATGTTTAATTCTAAGTTTCTTAATGCAAAAGCTATAATTGAAATTTCAGAAAAAACTCAAGCTTTTGTTCCTGCACAACAACAGAAAGCCTCTACAAACATTGTTATTAATCGTAATAATTTCAACAATTATCCTGACTCAATAACAATAGAAGTCGATGCCAAACAACTTTACGATGTTAAAACTCAGAATATTATAGGATTTATAAAAGGTAAAACAGATTCGTTTATAGTTTTTTCAGCTCATTACGATCATATTGGTAAAATGGGTGAAAACATTTATTTCCCAGGAGCAAACGACAATGCATCGGGTGTTGCAATGGTTTTATCGCTTGCAAAATATTATTCGCAACTTAAAGAACCTCCAAAACACTCAATTGTTTTTATGCTTTTTTCGGGTGAAGAATTAGGGCTTTTAGGCTCAAAATATTATACTGAAAACCCAATATTTCCTCTTTCAAAAATAAAATTTCTATTTAATTTAGATATGGTTGGTAGTGGCGACAAAGGAATTCAAATTGTAAATAGTACTGTTTTTAAAAATGAATATAACATACTAAAAACAATTAATGATGATAAAAAATATTTGCCTCAACTAAAGTTAAGAGGAGCTGCGGCAAATAGCGATCATTATTTTTTCTATGCAAAAGGTGTAAAATCTTTTTTTATTTATACTTTAGGCGAGTATAAAGAGTATCATAATATTTACGATACTGCTGAAAATTTACCATTAAATAAGTTTAATGAATTAATGAACTTATTAATTGATTTTGAGAAATATACATTGAATAATTAAAGTAAAATGTCAAAACTTTATATAGTCCCTACCCCAATTGGTAATTTGAATGACATGACATTTAGGGCAGTTGAAATATTGAAAAAGGTTGAGCTAATTTTGTGCGAAGACACACGCAAAACAGGAATTCTGCTTAAACATTTTGATATTACAAACAAACTAAAATCACATCATAAATTTAACGAGCATAAAAGCAGCTCACATATTATTGACCAAATAAAATCGGGAGCAGAAATAGCATTGGTAAGCGACGCTGGAACTCCGGGCATTTCCGACCCAGGCTTTTTTCTAGTACGTGAATGCGTTAATAATGATGTTGAAGTAGAAACACTACCAGGAGCAACAGCCTTAATTCCAGCATTAGTAAATTCGGGTTTACCTTGCGACAGGTTCGTTTTTGAAGGATTTCTTCCTCCTAAAAAAGGACGAAATAAAAGACTTACAGAACTTGCAACCGAACAGCGAACCATGATTTTTTACGAATCGCCATACAGGTTAATAAAAACACTTGAGCAATTTAAAGAGTTTTTTGGCGAAGAAAGAATAATTTCTGTTTCACGCGAATTATCAAAAATGTTTGAAGAAAACATTAGAGGAATAGCCCAAGAATTAATTCAACATTTTAGTACAAAGCAAATTAAAGGCGAAATAGTTATAGTAGTTGAAGGTTTAAGTAAGAAAAAAAAGAAAGATGATTGATGAACTTTTGCAATATAAAATAGCCTTAGGCAATGTAGCAGGAATTGGTGCAACAAATGCAAAAACACTAATATCATATATTGGTGATATAAAATCAATTTTTACAGAAAAAAAGCAAAACCTATTAAAAATACCAGGAATTGGTGAAATTACAGCACGCAAGATTTCAAAAAATTCAGATATTTTAAAGCTTGCCGAAACTGAACTCGAATTTATTATAAAAAATAATATAAAAACTACATTTTACCTAGATAAAGATTATCCATACCTACTAAAACAATGTGCCGATGCCCCACTTCTTCTATTTTATAAAGGGAATATTAATTTATATAATAAAAAAACGCTGAGCATTGTTGGTACACGAAAAGTAACAGGCGAAGGTAAAAACAATTGCAATAATTTAATAGAAGGACTTTGTAACATTGGACACAAACCTATAATTATAAGCGGATTGGCTTATGGAGTTGATATATGTGCCCACAAAGCTGCAATTAAAAATAATTTGCCCACTTTTGCAGTATTAGGTCATGGTTTAGATAGAATATATCCAGCTAATCACGCTTCAACAGCTGCCGAAATAATTGAAAACGGTGCAATTATTTCAGAATTTGCTACTTTTAATAAATTTGAAAGACAAAACTTTTTAAGAAGAAATAGAATTATTGCAGGTTTATCCGAGGCAACTGTTGTTATTGAATCTGCATCTAAAGGAGGCTCGTTAACAACTGCCGACATGGCAAACTCTTACGACAGAGAAGTTTTTACTTTCCCTGGCAGACCAAGCGATAAATATTCGGCAGGTTGCAATATGCTGATAAAAAGGCATAGAGCTTTTCTTATAGAAAAAGCTAAAGATATAGAATATATACTAAGTTGGGAGGAACGAAGCACGAAAAAAGTAGTTCAGCAAAATTTATTTGTAGAGCTAACCGAAGATGAAAAAATTCTAATTAAAATACTTGAAGATAACAACAAACCTGTAATAGACTTTATTTGCAAACAAAGCAAAATGACTATGAATAAAGTTTCGGCAACACTTTTAATGCTTGAATTTAAAAACTTAGTACGTGTATTACCTGGTAAAATTTTTGAACTTAACCAAGTAATTTATTAAAAAATGGAAAAGATTTCAGCAGTAATTATAACTTTTAACGAAGAAAAAAACATTGAACAATGTCTTAAATCTCTTTCAGGAATTGCAGATGAAATAATTGTATTAGATTCATTTTCGACAGATAAAACAAAAGAAATTTGCAAAAAATTCAATGTAATCTTTAAACAACATGCTTTTGATGGACATATTCAGCAAAAAAACAGAGTGATTGAGGCAGCACAGTATAATTACGTTTTATCTCTTGATGCTGATGAGGTTTTATCCAAAGAACTAAAAAAAAGCATTTTAGAAGTTAAACAAAGTTTAAGTTTTGATTCTTATTATTTTAATCGATTAAATTATTTTTGTGGTAAAGCAATAAAACATTCAGGCTGGTATCCGGATAAAAAAACACGTCTATGGAATAAAAATAAAGCCAAATGGGGAGGAATAAACCCACACGATATGGTAATTTTAGAAAAAAATGCGAGTGAAAAATACTTAAAAGGAAATTTACTTCACTACACATTTAATTCAATTGAAGAACATTTAAACCAAATAAATAAGTTCTCGACAATAAAAGCAACAGTTGCTTTCAATAATAAGAAGAAAACTAACATTTTAAAAATTCTATTTAAACCAACTGTAAAATTTTTTATTCAATATATAATAAAAGGTGGAATTTTAGATGGCTTTTTAGGGTTTGTAATTTGTAGAAATTCTGCTTATGCCGAATTTCTTAAACAAATAAAAATAAAACAATTATACAAAGATGAAAAATAAAACAATTTGCTTTTTTAACAGTACTAAAGCTTGGGGTGGTGGCGAAAAATGGCATTTTGATATGTCATCGGCTATGCACTCAGAAAACCATGATGTTATAGTTTTTACAAATACACAATCTGCCTTATATAATAAGCTTCAATCAACAAAGCTTAAAACAGTTGCAGTTAAAATATCAAATTTAAGTTTTCTTAATCCTTTTAAAATATTTAAGCTAAAAAGGCTTCTTATTAAAAATAATGTAGGAACAATAATTATGAACCTATCCGCAGATTTGAAAGTTGCAGGTTTTGCAGCAAAATTAGCAGGAGTGGACAGAATAATTTATCGTAGAGGAAGTGCAATTCCAATTAAAGATAAATTTCTTAATAGGTTTATTTTCAAAAATATACTTACGGAAATTATTGCAAATACCGAAGCAACAAAAAAAACAGTTCTAGAACATAACCCTAATTTATTTGATGAAAATAAAATAACAGTTATATATAATGGTATTAAAATACAAACTTCGACTAAAAAACTAGATGTAATAACGAAACAAGCAAATGGAATAATTTTAGGCAATGCAGGAAGACTTGCTGAACAAAAAGGACAAAAACACCTTATTGAGTTAGCTAAAATACTAAAAGAAAAAGGCTTAAATTCTACATTATTTATTGCAGGCTCTGGCGAGCTTACCGAAACCATTAAAT
>JAOZLS010000213.1 GCA_029934705.1 Bacteroidales bacterium
ATGACAATGTTACGACAACATCATTTTCAATACCCAAAACAGCAAGAGAACATACCTCTCAAGCTTTTTGGAAAGGAAAAAATGATATTATTCCAAATATAATAAGACTGCAAGTGGAAAATAGTGATAATTATTTTGATGAAACTGTTCTTAGAACTTTGCCTTTAGAAACAGGAGTTACAGAAAATCACGATGGACAATTTGATGCATACAAAATGTTTGCTTGGGATAATTCAAAACCACAACTTTATACTAAAAATGAAGGGAATGCAAATCACTTTGCAATAAACAGTATTCCAGAAATTACAGGACATAAAATTGTACCTTTAGGTGTTTATGTTGGAGAAACCGGTAGTTATACAATAAACATAACTGAAAATAGCTTTAAAAACACTCACGTTTGGCTAGAAGATAGAAATAATGAAACTTTCATTAACTTTGTTGAGCCTTCGTCTTATGTATTCAATTATGCAGTTGAAACTACAAACGACAGATTTTACCTACATTTTGATATAAACTCTGCTCCTGTTTTAAATGAAAAAATTCCAAATCAGGAAACTATTGTTGATGAAACTTATGAATATTATTTACCGATAAATTTATTTACAGATAAAAACTTAGGCGACAAGTTAACTTTAGATGTGAGTATTGATGGTGAATCTTTTTCTAATAGCTGGATTAATTTTAATGCAGAAACAGGACGAATTTATGGAACACCAACAGACATTAAAGAATTTACAATTACAGTTAGTGCCACCGACATTTTCGGATTAACTGCAAGCGAAGAGTATCTTTTAAATGTTAAATCGTCAGGTTTAAATGTTTCAAATATAAATTCCGATAATGTTATTGTTCATCCAAATCCAACAAGCGGAATTGTAAATATTAACATTTTAGGTAAAACTGTAAAAGGTAAAATATTAGTAACCGACATTTCGGGTAAAGTAATAATTAGCAAAAACATATCAGGAAAACAAAACGTTCTAGATATAAGTAAATTTGCTCACGGTTTATACTTTATTAATATTGAAACCAATAACGGAACAGTAAGAAAAAAGATTATTAAAAAATAATAATATTTTAATAAAAACGCTGTAACAAAAAGAGACAAACTTAGGTTTGTCTCTTTTTTTAATTTAAGACTTGACAGTGTGCTTACTCCTGTCAATGTCGGAATTTAAAAATATAAAAGTAGTAGTTTTAACCGAAGCCTTAGATTTGCACACATATTGCTTTATAATTTCTGTATAATATCGTGGCACGTTATAGCATGCCACAATAATGCAATAACTTTTATTACGAATTCGCTTATTAAAAAAATGACACCAAAAATATTCTAACTACATAAACAGCACAAAATCAACAAACTAAGCATTCAGGTCATATAATCTCAAAATCAACAAAAGTCGCTTAGACGCTATAAAACAAGCATTTAATGCGATATTACTGAAATTTTATAAAAATTTGCAGACAATAATCAGTATATTTGGTGTTTTTGTTGAGAAACTGGGCTTTATAGAGTAAATATAAGCTAACTTTCGCACGTTAAGCTAAGTCAAAGCCGAGGGTCATATCAGCGACACCGCCTTCGACTAAGCTCAGCCTACGGAATTATTCTTTTATTTAATTGGCAGTATATACAAGTACAACAAAAATTTTACAATTATAATTAAAGGCTCTTTTCAAGTGAATTGTTGGTAGAAATATTGACATTCGTTTGATTTTAGTTTATTTTCGTTATATTAACTAACAATCTGAAAATAAATGTCTTCTTTTTAATACGTCTTTCCAAACTTGATTCGGAGACTATTTATTCTCGGAGTGCATAAGATTACTTTCAGAGAGTGCGGAAGATACTGAATCAAGTTCTGCATAACGACAAGAAATATAAATAAATCTCAAGTGATGAGATAAATAACGGATTTTCGAGGATTCTATAAATGAATAAATACCTACCAACAATGCACTTGAAAAGAACCTAGCCTAATTTGAGTCTGTCCATAAAGTTGTCATTTATGTCATTTCGATATTTATTTTTCAAAATTAAGAAATCTTCTTCGCTATTAGCTAGGACATTTAGAGTTCTCCCTACTGGTCGAAATGACAATAATCAGAATATTTAGAGACTTTATAGACAAACTCTAATTAAGCACTCAAAATAAATTTTCTAATAAAAAATTTGCACTATAAATAATTAAGTTTAACTTTGCGGTACAAAGCACTTTTAATTTCAAAAAAAGATATGAGTACAGAAAACAATAAGCATCTCGAAAACTTATCAGAAATCCGTTCAATAATGGAACGCTCATCAAGTTTTTTATCACTAAGCGGTTTATCGGGAATATTTGCCGGGATTGCTGCACTTGCAGGAGCTGCTTTTGCATATTGGTATGCATATATATATAATGCCAGAAACATTGTAAATAAACACATTAGATATTACGAATTAACCGACAGTGTACTTATTGTATTAGTAATTGATGCAATTATTGTACTTATAATAGCACTTTTTGCAGGTTATTATTTCACACACCGAAATGCAAAACGGAAAGGATTAAAGCTGTGGGATACAACAGCAAAAAACACTCTTTCGAGCCTTGCAATACCACTAATTACTGGCGGAATATTTTCGTTAATCCTAATTGTTCAAGGAAGCGGTTATTTGGTTTCAGCAACTACACTTATTTTTTATGGCTTAGCACTTTTAAACGCATCAAAATACACATTAAAAGAAGTAAAATATTTAGGAATTTTTGAAATTACCTTAGGTTTAGTTGCAACATCATTAATTGGTTACGGCTTATTTTTTTGGGCATTTGGCTTTGGTGTTTTACACATTGTCTATGGCATACTAATGTATGTTAGATATGAAAAAAATGAAGTAAAAGGATAAAATTATTAATTCCCCCTTTTAAAGGGGGTTAGGGGGATTTTAAACGATAAAAAATATTATAATTCGCCTTTGGTTATTCGGAAAAATCCCCCTAGCCCCCTTAAAAGGGGGCGAGGGGGATTTTAAACGATAAAAAAATATATTAAAATACTTTAAACACAGATAAACTTAATACAATTAGATAGAATAATTTTGAATCAAAACAAATACAATTGAAATCGTTAATTACAAATATAAACAAAGTTTTTGAAAGCAGAGTTCGCCTTGGTATCATGTCGGCACTAAGTGTTAATGAGAAACTGGACTTTAACTCGCTTAAAGAACTGCTCGATTTAACCGACGGAAACCTTGCAAGCCACATAAAAGCTCTTGAAAAAGAAGAATTTATTTTGGTTGAAAAAAAATTTGTTGGAAAAAAACCAAAAACAAGCTATAAAATCACAAAATTCGGATTAATTGAATTTAAAAAACACCTTAATGCACTTGAAAACCTAATAAAGAATCAATTATAACTTTTTTTTTACACCTGCACTTTGAAATTCAAAGTTCTTTTTAAAAATAAAATATGAAAAATAAAATTGTTTTAGCACTACTAGCAACAGGAACAATAATTTTCAACCTACTATTTTGGCACCAAAGTTTAGGAGCAAACGCACTAGTATTTTCTACTTTTATTATAGGAGCATCATTTTATGCTTTCCCTCAAAACATAAAGAAGATACCTGTTATAATAACAACTATAGCGATATTGTTAACAACAATTACAATATTTTATCATGCTTCAACTTTCGCTATTATTATTTGGCTAATTTCACTAACTATGTTTCCTGCATTAATACACTACAGCGAACAAAAAACAGTATTTTTCGGTTTTGCAGTATCAATTACCGATTATTTAATGGGGCATAAACTCGCTACCGAAAATATTAAAATAAACAAAAGAGCATCACTAAAATTTGGAAAAACTCTTAAAGTCATCAAACTTTCTGTTATTCCAATGTTTGTATTAACCGTTTTTTACTTCATTTTTAAAAAGGCCAACCCAATTTTTGAGGAACTATCACTAAACTTTTTTATATCAATTGGCGAGTGGATTCAAAATCTTTTTATAGATTTCTCTTTTGCTCAAATATTTTTCACAATATGGGGATTTACCGTAATAATTTGGTTTTTATACAAAAGGCAAAACCAAAAAAATCAGAAATTTGAAGCAGTACATTTTGATACTATTTCAAGAAGAAAACCTTTTGGGAATATAAATAAAACCAACAATATAAAAACACTAAGCACAGGATTAAGAAACGAATTCAAAAGTGGACTTATACTTATAATATCAATAAATATATTATTGTTTATTGTAAATATAATTGATATAATTTGGGTTTGGTTTGGTTTTGAATATTCGCAAGATTTTGATTTAAAACAATTTGTGCATGAAGGAACATATTTGTTAATTTTCAGTATTTTACTTTCTATAGCAATAATGATATATTTTTTTAGAGCTAAATTAAATTTTTACCCTAAAATTAAATACCTGCAAGTAGCAGCGTATATTTGGATTGCACAAAACATTATTCTAACAATTTCGGTGGCTCTTCGAAATTTAGAATACATAGAACACTTCGGGCTTGCTTACAAAAGAATTGGTGTATTCTTCTTTTTAGCACTCGTAATTTTCGGACTTGTAACATTAGTTTTTAAAATAAAAGAGCAAAAAACTACTTATAAAATGATAAAAGAAAATTCGTGGGCAATGTACATAGGTTTTGTACTTTTTGCTATGCCAGATTGGGATATGATTATTGCTAAAACCAACCTAGCACATACACTAAAAGACAATATAGAAACAAGTTACCTACTCACATTAGACGATAAAGTTTTACCACTAATTGACCAAAGACAGGACATTCTTCTTCAATCTAAAGACCTTAATACTTATAGAAATTTTTACAAATCATATCAAGAAATTTACGACAATAGAGTGAATGATTTTATAAAAAAATATAATAAAAAATCATTTATAGCACGTAATTATGCAGATGACAAAGCGTTCGACTATTTTAAAACAAAATACCCTGACAGAGTAAAAAAACTAACAACACCAAGAACAAAGAATGCAAAACCAGCAAAAGACGAATAGAATGACTGCAAAATCGCAAGATATAATTACAAGAATCAGCTTATTTTCTATACCTATTTTATGGATAATATCATTTTATCCGCTAATAAAATGGATATTTAATTCGTATGCTCTGCACAATAATATATTTGGCATTTATGCTGCAATTCTTGTAATTTCATTACTAATATTCAACTATAAAAAAGACAAATTCAAGCTTGAAAAAGTAGTTGATTTGAGTATAAAAAAGTTACCACTAATAATAACAGTAGTATCGATTTTGGCATATATTTTATCGGAATATTTTATAGGAATACAAATTTTAAATTCAATATTCTTCGGTTTTGGAACTTTTGGAATAATTGGATTTTTCGTGAACCATAATTACTGGAAAAAATTATTCATTCCTTTCATATTAATTATTCAAACCCTACCTTTTGGAGCAAATTTGGATACATACATTGGATTTCCGCTAAGAGTTTTTACAACAAATACTGTTGAAAGCATACTCTCGGTTTTAGACATTGAAAATATAAGAAGTCAAACAATTTTTGTGATAGAAAACCGTGCTGCTAACATAGATATTTCATGCAGCGGAATGAAAGGAATTTGGGCTTCAACAATATTCTTTTTAATGATTATTTACATTGAAAATACAAAAATTAATTATAAAACAGTTATCAGCTTTGTTGCAATGCTTACTTCGCTTATAAGCTTTAATATTTTGCGAGTTTCGCTAATAATTTATACCGACACTGTACTAAATTTGCCTAAACTAGCAGAAATTTTTCATGTACCACTAGGAATTATCGGTTTTATAATTTCACTTGCAATTACGTGGCTACTAGTCAAATACTATAACGATAAAAACAAAAACAGTAAAACAGGAAACACAAAAAGCAATAGTTTGCACAAAAAGCATTCACTAATAATAGCTAGTTCTCTAAGTTTTACTCTAATTATATTATTGTTTTTTAATTTAGATGAAAAAGAAATAATAATAGCTCAAAACAACACTAAAATAAAGTTTGAAACAAACATTAAACTGACAGAAACAAAAATAAGCAGAAATGAAAAAATATTGATGATTTCTGGTCCAAATGACATGCTACAAAAATATGTTTTTGACACATTAAATTTACAAGGTTCAATTTTAATATCGGAAACAACAAATTGGAGAGGACACCATAAACCCGAAATTTGTTATACAGCAGATGGACTTGAAATTGAAAATTCAAAAACTATTTCAGCAGAAAACGATTTCTATATTAAAGAAATTTCATTTAAAAACTCAAACTACAAGGCATTTTATTGGTTTCAATCTAAAAAAAATATTACCGACGATTATTCGACTAGAGTATGGTCCGCACTTTCATCAAATGACAAAAAATGGACAATGGTTTCGGTAATAATATCGAATAATTCTAATATTAAATTAAGAAATGAATTTTTAATTGATATTAGAAATGAGGTAGCAAAGTTTTCAGGTAAAAACACCTGAAAGAGGCATGAAAAGAAATATAAAAAATAAAACGATAATAAAATCAATTCCCCCTTTTAAAGGGGGTTAGGGGGATTTTAAACGATAAAAAAATATTTAATAATGAAAAATAACTAAAATACTTGAATGAAAATTTAAAACAATTAACAGAAAACTTATAAATGCTATGAACTTATTATTTTGCCTTTGGTTATTCGTAAAAATCCCCCTAGCCCCCTTAAAAAGGGGGAATTAAGGCGTTTATTGAAAATAATTATTACGAAATGAGTAAGACCTATTATAAATGAAAAGAAATATAAAAAATAAAACGATAATAAAATCAATTCCCCCTTTTAAAGGGGGTTAGGGGGATTTTAAACGATAAAAAAATATTTAATAATGAAAAATAACTAAAATACTTGAATGAAAATTTAAAACAATTAACAGAAAACTTATAAATGCTATGAACTTATTATTTTGCCTTTGGTTATTCGTAAAAATCCCCCTAGCCCCCTTAAAAAGGGGGAATTAAGGCGTTTATTGAAAATAATTATTACGAAATGAGTAAGACCT
>JAOZLS010000214.1 GCA_029934705.1 Bacteroidales bacterium
ACTTAATCCTCCCATGGCATACATTGCTCCAATAAATGCTCCTATTGATGTTCCTGCAATTGATTTTATCTCGAAACCTTGTTTTTCGAGTTCTTCAATTACTCCAATATGAGCTAATCCGCGTGCAGCTCCTCCTGATAATACTAAAGATATTGGTTGTTTCATTGTATTTATATTATATTATTTTTTATTTTATTAATTCACCTACCATGTTAGAGTAGTATATGTCATCATCTGCTACTATATTAAACTTATCTTCTACTGTCATAATTAATTCAGCAAAATCAATCATATTGAAACTTAAATATTCAAATGTCGTTTTCTCTTTTATCAGAGATTGTTTTATCTTTGATATCCTGCTGATTGTTGTTATAATATATTCTTTCATTTTATATCACTTTAAACTTAAATTGTTTTACAGTCAGTTTTTGTCTAAAAAAATATCTAGAGCAAAATTATCTGGGAACTTTGCATTTATATCTTTATAAATATTATTTACTTCTATCATTGCTTTTTCAATTGTAGTCGAATCTTCAACAACTCCCATTATACCAACTTCTTTTTTCTTGTAATCAATAAAGCTTATAACAATTGGCACTTTTGCTTCTTGTGCAATATAGAAAAAGCCTTTTTTCCATTGAGTTACCTTATTTCTTGAGCCTTCAGGTGCTATAAATAAATTAAATTCATCTTTCTCTTTAAATATTGAAACAGCTTGAGAAACAACACTTATTTTTTTATTTTTTCTATCAACAGGAATTGCACCTAAAACTCGCAATATTATTCCTAATGGAAAGAAAAACATTTCTTTTTTCATTAATGTATTATTATTAATACTCCTAGCATTCAAATACAACCGACCTATTATAAAATCCCAGTTACTTGTATGTGGGGCTAGTGTAACAACACTTTTATTAATGTTTGGAAAATCTCCTATCAATTTCCATCCAAAAATCTTTAATATTTTTTCAGACAATCCTGTCATATTTATACTGTTTTTGTTTTTTTAGTTAACTATTAGTGTAAAAAAAAGCATTTTAGTATATATTAATTATACCTTTTATCTAAAGCAAAACACTTAGGATGTTTTGCATTTACATCTTTATACATTTCGCTCACCTTTTTAAATGTTTTAGTCATATCGCTTACATCCTCAACAATTCCTTTTATACCCATTTCTTTCTTTTTATAATCAATATACCCAACAACAATAGGAACATTTGCTCTTTTTGCCATATAATAAAAACCTTTTTTCCAGTGGTCAGTTTTAGCTAATTGCCCTTCAGGAGAAAGAATAATATGTAAATTTGTGTTTTCATTATATAGCAATGTAATTTCATCAATATATTCTTTATTTGTAGAAACAGGTATTGAACCGTACAACTTAAACAAGATATTCAACGGAAATTTAAAAAATTCTTTTTTTGAAAGAAACTTATAATTATTGCCAAATTGCATAAAAAACAACTTACCATAAAAGCCATCCCAATAGCTAGTATGAGGTGCAAAAATCACAATACTTTTTTCTACATTAGGAAACTCACAAGTAGTTTTCCAACCTAATGTTTTCAGCAATATACCCGAAATTGATTTCATAATTATGTTTCTTATAGTGAATAAAAAATAGCAAAGTTTTGTTTGTAAAAGTTAATTAAGCACCTACGTAAAATTAATTGTATATTTACTTACCCGCAAACCACTGACTGATATAATTTTGCACGAGTGCGTAAGCAACAATAAATAGCACTTAGTGCTTAAAAAGGTGAATCTGGTTCTTTTTCCATTCCATTTAATATAATTCTATCAGTAACACTAGGAAAATTTTTATGAAGCCAGACAACTAATTTCCCCTGACTTGTCAATATTAAATCTCTTTTTCGTTTAAAAGTTGCTCTTGCAATAATTTCAGCAACCCTTTCAGAAGTCATCATTTTTGCTTCATTTCGTGGGGTTTCTTTTTGAGTTTCACCATTTTTATCAAGAGCCATATTTCTTATATTTGAACTCGTAAAACCAGGATGAACAACTAATACATTTAATCCTTTTTTAATATTTTCAAGTCTTAATGTATTCAAGAAACCATCCATTGCATATTTTGAAGCAGTATATCCTGTTCGCCCAGGTAATGGAGTAAGTCCTGATATTGAGGAAATACCAATTAGGCTACCTTTTTGTTTTACCAAATACGGTAAGGCAAATTTTGTACAATATACAGTTCCATAAAAATTGGTGTCCATCAATTCTTTAATTACAGATAAATCCAAATCTTCAAAAGTAGCTCTCATAGAAATTCCTGCATTATTTATTAAAACATCTATTTTACCAAATTCTTCTACAGATTTATCTATTAGATTTTTGCAATCATCAATTTCACGAACATCAGTTTGTACTACTAAAGTTTTATTTCCTATTTTATTAATTTTTTCTTCAATATTTTTCAACATATCAACTCTTCGAGCTGCAAGTACAAGCTTTGCTCCATTTTTTGCAAATTCATAAGCACATGCCTCACCTATTCCCGATGATGCACCTGTAATAATTACAACTTTATTTTTAAATTTTTGCCCTAAACCTATCACTTCTTCACTATTTCCAAATTTAGGCAACATCAAATTATACTTTTTTAGTATATTATTACCAGAGAACCGTGCATTTTTTAATTGTTTTTTTAAATTAGTCATTATTCAAATTTTTACACTTTTTATTCCAAAAATTATATACCTATTGTTTTCTTAAAATATAATTCATATAAATATATTTACGTGTTGAAAACTTATTATACGTTGGACTGCCAACTGTAGCAGCAAAATTCCTACCTAAATTTTGTAATATTTTTGGTACAAGTTTGACTATAAGCTTTTCTCTACTCGGAGTTGCTAATGTCAAAGCTTCTACTACATTTTCGGTTATATCCTGCTTATCTTCAAGTTGCATTCCTATTTTTTCAAATTGCAAGTCTAATTCTTCTATTTCTGTTTTTAATCTAAAATCTGTAAATAAAAGGTAGCCATTAGGCTTTAACACACGACAAACTTCCTTCAAGAACAAATCTACTTGCGGATAACGATGAGATGATTCAACATTTAGCACTACATCAAAAGAATTGTCGTTAAAAGGTAAATCTTGAGCATTTGCTTTAAAAAATGAGAAGCTAGAATTTGTGTAATGCTTTTTACAAAACTCGATGGCTTTATGGTTTAAATCAACACCTGTAACACATTTTGGCGATAAGTTATTATTAACATAAGCTAAGCCTCCTCCTCTGCCACAACCAACTTCTAAAATTTCTTTTTCAACAATATTTCTACTTGCAGCAATTTGATGATATAATTGTATGGAATACCTATTTTTCTCATCTAATTCATCAAGTACTACTTCCTGCATTTTATCAAAATATCCATAATTCATGAAAATCACATCAGCATTTTTATCAACAGTACTTATATACCAATACCAAATTTTAAAGAAAATATTTTTTAATTTATCACTCATATCCATTTATTTACCTAATCCTCTTATTAATATTTTTGATAAGTTATCAAAATGTGGCGAATATTGTTCATATTTATCTTGTACGAAAAAAGGGATTTCCAAGCCTTTCATAATCATTATAAAAACGTCTAACAGCACTTCAATATCCATATTTTGTCTTTCAAAAACTTCCTGTTTTATTCCTTGTTCAAGTATTTTTTGTATTTGATGTTTTTCCCAAGCATCTAACTTATTTCGTAAATTATCGATGAAATCGAAATGCTCAAAAAATTCTGCTTTTACAGTTTCATGATAATTTGCAGCTTTATTCAAAACTTCCATCCTCTTAATCAAATAGAGTTTTATTTTTTCGTCAGCCAAAATATTATCATTATCAATAATTAAAGACAATTCTCTTTTCAAATTATTAATTTCTTCGGAAACGACTTCTGTAAACAGCTCTTCTTTACTTTTAAAATGATAATATAACGAGCCTTTTGCTTTTCTGGCTATTTTAGCAATTTCATCCATTGATGTTTTGTAAAATCCATAACGACTAAACAATTTTGTTGCTACATTTAATATTTTATTTCTTGTGTTATCTGCTTGCATAATTTCCTTTTACTCGAACTGACTATTTTTGTTTTATAGTACAAAGATATTCTATTATTTTTAAAGAAAAAATTAAAAAAAACAATTTAACTAATTTTAACCCACTAAATTTTAGGTTTCAAATAAAGAGAAACGTGTACAATAGAATTTTAATAAAAAAAGAGCCTTTACTTAAAGCAAAGACTCCTTATTCTAAAATATGTATTACTTTTTCTTAAAATAAATCCTCTATTAAATTCTCATCTGCAAAATTTGGTAATGTAACTTGTAAATTAGGATTCACTGCCATAGCACGCTTAATTGCAAAAACAGACCCTTCATTTCTTGCCCAACTTCGTCGGCTAATTCCATTATTTACATCCCAATGTAGCATGCGTTTTAATCTAACATCAGCCTCTGAACTTCCATCTAAAACCATTCCAAAACAGCCATTAACAACTTCGCCCCAACCTACTCCACCGCCATTATGGATAGATACCCAGGTTGCTCCACGAAACGAATCGCCAATAACATTTTGTATTGCCATATCTGCTGTAAATTGCGAGCCATCGTAAACATTTGAAGTTTCACGGTAAGGCGAATCTGTTCCTGAGACATCATGATGGTCTCTTCCTAATACTATTGGAGCAGAAATTTCACCTGACTTTATAGCTTTATTAAAAGCTTCTGCAATTTTTGTTCTTCCATCACAATCGGCATATAAAATACGTGCTTGCGAACCAACAACTAATTTATTAGAACCAGCTTCTTCAATCCAATGTATATTATCTTGTAACTGACCTTTTATTTCATCTGGTGCTGTTTCGGCAATTTTACTTAAAACATCTCCAGCTATTTTATCGGTTTTTTCTAAATCTTCGCTTTTCCCTGATGTACACACCCAACGAAATGGTCCAAATCCATAGTCGAAAAACATTGGTCCCATAATATCTTGCACATAAGACGGATAAATAAATGTTCCATCTTCTTTTAAAATATCGGCTCCTGCCCTACTCGCTTCTAACAAAAATGCGTTTCCATAGTCGAAAAAGTAAGTTCCTTTATCGGTATGCTTTTTTATTGCTTCAGCATGTCTTCTTAATGTTTTTTGCACTTCTTTTTTAAAAAGTTCTGGTTGCTCTGCCATCATAGTATTACTTTCTTCAAAAGTAAGCTCTACAGGATAATAACCTCCTGCCCAAGGATTATGAAGTGATGTTTGATCAGAACCTAAGTCAATATAAATATCTTCTTCATCGAATTTTTCCCAAACGTCAACAATATTTCCGTCGTAAGCAATTGAGACAACTTCTTTGTCTTCAATAGCCATTTTTACTCGCTCGGCAAGTAAATTAATATCAGAAACAACTTCATCAACCCAGCCTTGCTCATGGCGTTTATATGTTGCTTGTTGGTTAACTTCGGCAATTACAGTAATTACGCCTGCAATATTTCCTGCTTTTGGTTGTGCTCCCGACATACCTCCAAGTCCTGAAGTTACGAATAATTTACCGGCAATACTTGTTTCACCTTCTTTTAAAATTTTACGACCTGCATTTAGCACAGTAATTGTTGTTCCATGTACAATTCCCTGGGGCCCAATATACATAAACGAGCCAGCTGTCATTTGTCCATATTGCGAAACTCCTAGTGCATTAAATTTCTCCCAATCATCTTGTTTTGAATAGTTTGGAATTGTCATACCATTTGTTACAATTACACGTGGTGCTTCGGTATGCGAAGGAAAAAGTCCCATTGGGTGACCAGAGTACATTGCAAGTGTTTGTTCATCTGTCATTTCGGCTAAATACTTCATTGTAAGAAGATATTGTGCCCAGTTCTGAAAAACTGCACCGTTTCCTCCATAAGTAATAAGCTCATCGGGGTGTTGTGCAATTACATCGTCTAAGTTATTTTGAATCATAAGCATTATTGATGCTGCTTGCTGCGATTTTGCAGGATAATCACTTATTGGACGTGCAAATATTTTATAATCTGGACGAAATCTATACATGTATATTCGACCATAATCTTTTAATTCATTAGCAAATTCGGGTGCTAAAATTGCATGATGCTTTTTATCAAAATACCTAAGTGCATTTTTTAAAGCAAGTTTTTTTTCTTCTTTCGATAAAATATTTTTGCGAATTGGTGCATGGCTTACTTCTTTCCTAGGTTTCTTTGCTAAAGGTAATTCCGTTGGAATCCCTTGTAATATGGTCTCTTTAAAGCTTTTTGAATCCATTATATTTGTTTTTTCATTATTATAAAATTAAAACAACGAAAATAAATATTTTGAATGGGCAAAGCAACTAATAGTTAATTATTATAAAATGTTATTTGACATTTTTAATCAAAACTCAACTATACTTTATAAGAGGAACAACTTCTTCATAAAGAAAATCGAAATTACTATTACCCTCACTTTTTATAATTTCAAATAAATCAATAACTTTATTTTTATATAAATTATTTAAACCTGCAATTTGTCTAAAACCGCGGGCAATACTGCGTTTTACGTGTAAGCTTTCATTTGAAATATCACGTTTTAGGAATCCAACAAAAAAATCAAAAT
Organism: Bacteroidales bacterium; assembly: GCA_029934705.1. Lineage (GTDB taxonomy): Bacteria > Bacteroidota > Bacteroidia > Bacteroidales > JAADGE01 > DZBS01. The sequence continues at coordinate 6,638 of JAOZLS010000214.1, forward strand.
CACTTTCGCTAATATCCTTCTTTTTAATAATAAAACTAGATAAAAGAATATATGCTGTTGAAATAACAAATTCTTTATCAGATTTAATAAGTTCTTTAGCTAAATTTAGAGAAAAATCTAACTTTGAAAGTTGATTAAATACTAATTGCTCAGCTAATTCAATATTATTTATTTGGTTAACAACTTCAATAATATAATTGAAATCGTCAATTGTAAGTTCGTCTAATAAAGTAGCAAGTAAGTGAGTTTCTCTATTATCTTTAGTTCTTAAAAGTATTGCTAATTCGTGATTAGGCGAATATTGACTTGCAATTTTATTAATATCTATAATTGAAACTCCAAAAACACTTTTGTATTTAAGTCCGTATTTAATTAACAAATCAGAGGTTGGTCCATTTTT
>JAOZLS010000215.1 GCA_029934705.1 Bacteroidales bacterium
AGTTACAGGCACAGCCTGTAAAATAGAACGACTTAGGCAAAAGCCTAAGCCGAACGCTTTCGTATTTTCTTTATTTATTTTAACAGCCTCGTCCGAACTGAGCTGTTTTGCAGCGTTTAAGAGACTTTTATGAGCCTTGGCACCAAAATGCACAAAAATGCAATACATTGATTTGATGCAATTTACTAAATATTAATTTTTGATTTTATAAAATTTGAAATGTAATTGATTTAGTTGACGCTGCAAATCATACTAGACATTGACATTGATAATACTTGTTCAGCCATTGACTGATGCAGGCACACTGTCAAGTCTTTACAATAAAAAACACTGTCAGTGTACTTATACTTGACAGTGTTTTTTGAATTTATTTAGAACGCTATTGTTTCTACTTTAATAAAAAAGCTTCTATTTCTTTTAGGTCTTTGTAAACTTCAAATCCACATTTTTGTAATCTTTCACAACTGTGGTGTCCGTGCGAAACTGCAATTGCTTTAATTCCTGCTTCATGTGCAACCTCGCAGTCGTGGGTAGTGTCGCCAATTAATATTATTTCACTTTTTTCGGCATCAATACTGTTTATTAATTTAATACCGTTTTCGAGCTTGCTTGTAGCGTAATTATTATTTAAGCCCATTATTTTATCAAAATATCTATTTATATTGAAGAATTTTGTTTCAATAATAAGCTCGTTTTCTAGTCGAGCAGAAAGTATATGTTGTATAAAACCTTTTTGACCTAAATTACTGAGGGTTTCTAAGACATTTTTCTGTAAATATGTTTGATTTATTCTTTGATTATATCTATCGATAAAATTTTGTCCTATTTCTTCAAAACTTTCTTTGCTAAAGTCGAATCCTACTTTTTGGTAGTAGTCTTTTACAGGAAAATCAAATACCTCACGATAATCTGTTACTGAAATAAGTTTTTTATTTCTTATAGATAGCATTTCGTTAATTACCTCAACGCACAACTCTACATCGTTTAGTAAAGTTCCGTTATAATCCCAAATTATGTGTTTTATTTTCATCTATTTATAAATTATTTGAAAGGTTAGATGCGACACCCGCATGCAGCCTTTTTATTTACTAACTTTTGCAAATTTGCAATAATCATTTCCTTATATTAAAATTTATTTATTATGGGTGTTTCATATTAACTATTTTAAAATTTCTCTTTTAAATATTTACCAGTAAATGATTTTTTGCATTTAATTAATTCTTCCGGTGTTCCTGAAAAAATTAAATTTCCTCCATTTTTGCCTCCTTCAGGCCCCAAATCTACAATATAATCGGCAGATTTAATAATTTCTATGTTATGTTCAATAATTATTACTGAATGTCCTCTGTCAATTAGTGCATTTATTGAGTTAAGCAATTTGCTTATATCATGAAAATGTAAACCTGTTGTTGGCTCGTCAAATATAAAAAGAGTATTTACATTATTCTTCTCTTTGCTCAAAAAGGTTGCCAATTTTATTCTTTGGCTTTCGCCACCACTTAAAGTATTGGATGATTGTCCTAGTTTTACATAGCCTAAACCTACGTCGCTTAACGGTTTTATCTGTTTTGCAATTTTGCTAGTTTTTGGATTTTCTGAAAAGAATATTAATGCTTCGTCAACCGTCATATCAAGTATGTCGAATATGTTTTTGCCATTATACTTAACTTCTAATATGTCGTCTTTAAATCTTTTTCCTTTACAGTGGTCGCATAAAAGATGCACATCGGCCATAAATTGCATTTCAACTTTTATTTCGCCTTCGCCCTTACATTCGTCGCATCTGCCACCATCTACATTAAACGAAAAATGCGATGGGCTATAGCTATGAACTTGCGATAATTTTTGCTCGGCATATAGTTTCCTTATTTCGTCGTAAGCCTTAATATATGTTACAGGATTTGAGCGAGATGATTTACCTATTGGGTTTTGATTTACGTACTCAATGGCTTTAATAACGTCAGTATCGCCTGTTAAATCGTGAAATTTGCCACTTTTTTCTCCAAAATTATTTATTTTTCTATTTAAAGCAGGAAATAAAATATTTTTTACTAATGTTGATTTTCCCGAGCCACTTACTCCTGTAACAACATTTAGTATTCCTAATGGAAATTTTACATTAATATTTTTCAAATTATTTTCTAAAGCCCCATTAATCTGAATAAAATGTTTTGATGTTCTTCGCTTTTTAGGGATTTCAATATTTTTTTCGCCTAAAATATATTTTGCGGTATAGGAATTAGGATATTTTTCATTATCTAACTCCGAAAATTTTCCTTGAAAAACAATTTCTCCGCCATGTATTCCAGCAAGTGGACCAAGGTCAATAATTTGATCGGCAGCCTTAATAATATCTTCATCATGCTCAACTACAACAACGGTATTTCCAATATCTCGTAATTTTTTTAATACTTTAATAAGAAGTTCAGTGTCTTTAGGGTGAAGTCCAATACTAGGTTCATCCAAAATGTATAGCGAGCCTGTAAGGCTACTTCCTAGTGAGCTAGCCAAGTTTATTCGTTGCGATTCGCCACCCGATAGAGTTGATGAGAGTCTGTTTAGTGTTAAATAATTTAATCCTACATCCGACATGTAGGATAAGCGGTTACGAATTTCGGTAATAATTCTTTTTGATATTTCTTGTTGCTTTTTAGTGAGTTTTATATTATCGAAAAATGTAATTAACTCGCTTAAAGGGATATTTACCAGGTCGGTTATTGATTTTCCTCCAACTTTTATATATGATGCTTCTTCTTTTAGTCTAGTTCCTTTGCATTTATAACAAATAGTTTTACCTCTATACCTCGAAAGCATTACTCTAAATTGAATTTTCCTGCTTTTTTTCTCAATCATTTTAAAAAAAGCATACAATCCTTTAAAATGTTCATTTCCATACCATAATTGTTCTTTCTGCTCGTCGGAAAGTTCATAGTATGCTTTGTGAATTGGGAATTTGAAAGTTTCAGCAACTTCTATAAATTGATCTTTATACCAGCTCATTTTTTCGCCTCTCCAACATGCAACTGCTTCTTGGTAAATTGATAGAGTTTTGTCAGGAATAACTAAGTCTTCATCTATACCCATTGTTTTTCCATAGCCTTCGCAAACAGGGCATGCACCTAACGGGTTGTTGAAGTTAAAAGTATGAACACTTGGTTTTTCAAAAGTAATACCGTCGGCTTCAAATTTGTTTGAAAAAGATTTTAGAGTACTTCCTTCTTCTTTAAAAATGCGTATAAAACATTCGCCATGACCTTCGTAAAAAGCAATTTGGAGTGAATCAGCAATTCTTGAAATTGTATCTTCATCATTTTTTATTGAAATTCTATCAATAATAATATTTGCCGATTTTGGCTTCTTTATATCAGTTAATTTTAACAGCTTATCAATCTTTTCCTGCTTTTCGTCAAATTCGACTCTAGAAAAGCCTTGTTTTAGTAACATTTCTAATTGAGCTTTTAAAATTCGCTCTTTATTTAATGCTATTTTTGAAAGAATTAATACTTTTGTTCCTTTATTTAGCGAAAGTAAATAATCTGTAATATCTGTTATAGTATGCTGCTTTACTAGCTTTCCTGATATTGGCGAGTAGGTTTCTCCTGCTCGTGCAAATAAGAGTTTTAGGTAATCGTAAATTTCTGTTGATGTTCCAACAGTTGATCTAGGATTTCGGGTATTAACTTTCTGTTCAACAGCAATAGCTGGCGGAATACCCTTTATATACTCAACTTCAGGCTTATTTATTCTTCCTAAAAATTGTCTGGCGTAACTTGACAGGCTTTCGACGTACCTTCTTTGCCCCTCGGCATACAAAGTATTAAAGGCTAATGAAGATTTTCCAGAACCTGAAAGCCCCGTCATTACTGTTAGTATATCGCGTTTTATTTTAACGCTTATATTTTTAAGATTGTTTACTTTTGCTCCTTTTACTTCAATATATTCTGTAAAATATGCTTTGTTAGTATTGTTATTTTCGATTTTTTTCATAAAATTAGGGGAACAAAATAATTTTTAATGCGTATTTAATAATAGACGTGCAAATATCTATTTTAGCTTTCACTCTAGAATATTTCGGCACGAAAGTTGTTTTTTAACTATCAGATTGCAAAATTAGCTAAAATTTATAGCTATAAATCAAAAAATATTTTTTTTTCCAATTTTTTTTTGAATATTTGTATCGAACTTTACATTTTAACATTTTTTAACATTAGCTAAATTCATAAGCCTATAGATAAACTTTTACTTTTTTCTAATAAATTGAACAGGAGGTATAATTATGATAAACCGAAAAATCAAAGACAAGGATTTGGTAAAGGAGTTTATGGCAGGAGATTTAGATGCTATAGAAACTTTAATTAGCAGACATAAAGATAAGGTATTTACTTATATTATGTTTGTGGTAAAAAATGAGGCACTCGCCGAAGATGTTTTCCAAGACACTTTTATTAAAGTTATTAATTCTCTGAAACGAGGAAAGTACAATGAACAAGGCGTTTTTTCGTCGTGGGTAATTCGTATTGCTCATAATTTGATAATAGATCATTATCGAAAATCAAAAAAAAATGCCTACTTTCTCGAATGATGACAACGAAGATTTAGATATTTTTAATTCAGCAAGATTCTCGGAACAAACAATTGAGGATGATATGGTTGATACGCAAATAGCTAAAGATGTAAGAAGCTTGGTAGATTTATTGCCAGCAGAGCAGAGAGAGGTTGTTTTATTAAGGCATTTTGGGGAACTTAGTTTCAAAGAAATATCTGTGCAAACAAATGTTAGCATAAATACTGCACTTGGCAGAATGCGATATGCATTAATAAATTTAAGACGATTTATTGAAGAGAAGGATCTTAATCTTACTTATCGTTAATAATTTAGCTTGTTAATGAAGGGTAAGAAGTATTAATGGTTAAGTATTTCTTGAGTATTTTAAAAGTTAGGTTTTTAAACTTTTGGGATTATTACTAAATTAACAAGGATTAACGATACGGTATAAATTAATAATTAAATTCATATATTATTGGCTGTTCAATTTTGGACAGTCTTTTTTTTATTAGAATGATGAAAAAATATTTTACAATAAAGCGGTTTTCAGCAATTTCAGTATTAATTGTAATTGTTATTATGCAAATTACTTTTTTTTATAATAGTGGTATTCCAAATTCGCCAATGATTGAGTTTGAATTTGTAAACAATCAGCAAGATGTTGAAGCAATTTTTGGTGGTTTTAATAATTATGATGAAAATATAATATCAGCATTATTAGAATTTAATGATTATGATATTATATTTATGATTGTATATTCCGTTTTTTTAATTTTGTTGTTTTTATCATTTTATAAAAATAAAGCAAATAAAGTATTTGTAGTAGCTATTGTTTTAGCAGTTATTGCAGGCGTTTTCGATTTTATGGAGAATACTCAATTGAATCAAATAATGTTTAATACACTAATTGGTGAAAATTATATTCAGAATATAGATTTATTAAAAATTTATACTTGGATTAAATGGTTTGCTCTAGCAGGAGCTTTTGCTATAAGTTATTTTGGTTTTTCACCTAAATCAAAATATATAAAATTAGCGGCTTTGGTATTATTTGTACCTTTAATATTGTCTGTAATAGCTTTTGTAACAAAGAATATTGCTATTGAGCAATTTTTTGTACTTACAATAATGCTGAGTTTTGCTTTTTTTCTAATACGAACTTTGGTTGTGAAAGAAGAGCAGTTTTTATAGGTCTTTAATTAGTTTATATTCCCATGTTAACGTTCTGTTTCCAATGTCATGCTGAAATAATAATGCTTTGTTATCTAGTGTTCCTGATGAAATTCCCGAAGCTAAAAAATATATAGTATCTGGTGTAATATATTCAAACTCTTTTACTTTAAAACCTATATCTCCTCCAATACAAATAACTTCAATTCCTTTTTGTTTTACTTCTAATAGTCTGGGATATATGTCTATATAAAAGTTGTTTGGATTAATGCAATAGAAACAATCGCCCAAGCCTCCATTTGAGATCGAAGGGATTTCTGGTTCTAATGAAGTGTTTCCATACATCCAAATTAATTTATGGTGTAAAATTACAAAATGTGATGATTCTTGTATAGTGTCTATAATATTCTCAAATATAAGCTTTTGGGCTCCTGTTATATTACTTAGGCTATCTTGAGTGTCTAAAATAAGAAAGGTTATTCCATTTTTATAAAAAGAATAATAGGGGGGACGATTTGTAAAATCACTAATTCTTGATAAATCAGAATAATCATGATTACCTAATGACCATAAAGTATTTGGATTCCCAATATTAAAGATGGAATCAACATGATACATTGTATTGTCGTTTTCTGATGTTAGATGAGCTAAATCTCCTCCAAGCCATAACATGTCAAATTTATTAAAATTTATTGTTTCTACGATACTATCCATGTTTGGGTTTGAATTGGTTCTTGTATGAGAAATATGGATATAATTATTTATTTGAACTGGGGGTATAATAACTTTTTTATCATTACATGAAATGGACAAAGCCATATATAATAGAACTATACTAATTAATTTATAATTCATAAGAGTATATTTTTTTCTTAACAGTATGTTTTTTTGTATTATGTTTTTTCTTTTCTTAACCATTTGTATTTTAAATATTCTAATTTTAAGCCAACACTTTTACTGTACTTTCTTTTTTTAGTTTCAAGTTTTTTAAATCAAAATTTTCTATAAGATTAACTCCTGGTTTCATTCCTATTTTTATTTGTCCTGCATAATTATCTATTTTTAGAGCTTTTGCTCCATAGTAACAAGCTGATTTTAATAGTTTTTCAAATTCTATTTCAGGAAAATTTTCTGTAATACTTTTTAATTCACTTAATATCGAAAGTTCCGTATTTGAAGCGTAACTGTCAGTACCAATACACGTTTTTATGTTTTTGCTGAAAAAAGTTTTAAAATCTGGTAGTGTTTTTTCAATATATAAGTTAGATAAAGGGCAAAATACCCAATAAATAA
>JAOZLS010000216.1 GCA_029934705.1 Bacteroidales bacterium
CAAAAAAATAAGCCACCTTAAAAAGGTGGCTTATTTATATTTAATATGTTATTTTATTATGAAAAATAAGGCATAATAGTTTCCATTATTTCTGGTAAATCCATTCCTAATTGTTTCATGTGTTCAGGTGTTGGAATTCCGTTTTTGTTCCAACCTCTTCTGTCATATACTGCATCAAGAAGTTTCTCGTATTGTCCTTCTCTGTATTCACGAGTAATTGCCATTTTCTCTTCAAGAGATTTTCCTTCAGGAGAAACACCAATTAATTCTTGCATTTGTGAGTCGTAAGTTTTTTGCTCCGACTTGTACTCTTCAGGAGTAACAGGTCCTGCAGCTCTGTATGGCTGAGCATCAAATTTTCTAACTCCGTATCCTCTTCTTAAATTAAAAATTCTTTGGTAGTTATAAACTCTTTCCGACTGGCGAATCATTTCTTTACTATCAATTTCAATACCAGTAACAGCTTTAAAAACAGCTAAGTAGTTGTCAACATGCTCAGGTACTTTAGCTGGTTCGTCTGTTTCGTGGTTGTTTGTAGGTTCCACGTCATTCCAAGGAAGTTTACAAAGTCCCATTAATCCAAACCAAGTTCTAAACATTGGGAAATAGTGTAATGCTTCAGCTTTATCTGCAAATGTAGGTATTTGGTTATTAACCATATCCATAAAAATCAACCAAGCTTCATCGTGCTGTGGTCCTTTGTTTGTCATTGCATATCCACCTTGCTGAGCTAATGATTCTTTAGAAACATACTGTGAGTATTCTAGGTTTTTGTTAACCATTCCTATATCATTCATAAAGTTGATGTCGCCCCAACCTTGTTCTGCAAAATATTTTTTCATTCCAGAAACACCTTGCCCTGCAATCTTACCAAAGCCTTCGCCTTTAGCAACTTGGTGTAAAATTTCCATTGCACCATCAGCATTACCAAAATTTAATTTAATTCCGCCTGTTCTTTCTTCATTCAAAATACCTGCTTCGTAACATTCCATAGCAAATGCCATTAATGTACCCCAAGTAATTGTGCAAATACCATAAGTATCGCAATAAAAGTTAGACTCAATAGTAAAATCAGGGTTGAAAACACCCATAACCGAACCTAATGATGAAGTTGTTTCATACTCTGGTCCTTCAACTAATACTAAATCGTCTTTGTAAGGGCCTGTTCTAAGTTTATAATTGTCAACACCTTTTGCACATTGCATAGCACATCCAATCCAGCATCCGTCATTTACTCCTTGAGTAAAATATGATTCCCATACATCGCTATGTATTTTTACATGATCTGGGTGGTTACCAAATTTAAAATTATTTACAGGAAGTAAATTATAATCGTTCATTATGTTGGTAAGGTGAGCTGTACCTTGCTTTTTCATTTTATTTTGCGAGTCGTCAAGCTCTTTCATTTCTTTATTGAAACGTTTACCTCTTTCCATAATGGCAGCCATGTCCACTACATTATTTAAGTTACCTTTTACACCTGGTACTTTAGCAACTAAGGCTCTAATTTTTTTATTTCTGAAAACAGAACCTATACCGCCTCTACCAGCTTGCTTTAGTCTAACTTCTTTACGTTTTACATCGTAAAAACTGAAGTTTAACATTCCAATTAGTGAGTTGTCGGCAGCTGAACCTGCTGATACTACAGAAATATTCTTTTTGTCTTTATCATTGTCGGCATGAGCAAAAGTAAGTAACTCTGCTAATTTATGACTGTCGGCAGGAAGATCTGTACCATCGTAAATTTCAATTGTACCGTCAACACCATTAATAAAAACAACTACTTCTGTGTCTGATTTTCCTTGTAATTCAAGAGCATCAAAACCAGAAAAGTTTAAGAAAGGACCAAAATATCCACCAACGTTACTATCCATAACAAAATCGGTAGGAGATATTGTTACAACAAGAGATTTACCTGTTCCTGAGTATTGTGTTATACCTGCAATTGGTCCGGGGGAAATTACTATTTCATTTTCAGGGTCGTTCCATTTTGTGTCAGCATTTGTTGCATCCCAAAGGTATTTAAGACCATAACCTTTTCCTCCAATAAATTTCTCTTTTACTTCGGCAGGAACATCTTTTTCAATTATTTCATTATTTCCTACATTTACGTAAAGGACTTTATCGGTGTAGCCTTTATCTAATGGGGTAATCTGATAATCAAAGCTTTTTAAGACTTTTCGATTGTTTCTAATTTCTTCAATATTCATTTTTCGAGATTTTGAGATTTTGAATTTCCACAAAAGTAAGAAATTTTATTATATTTTATTGTAATTGCTTATGATTAAAATCAATATGAATTATTTTGCAACTCGGTGTTTTTTTTAGAGTGTGCTTTTATAAATATTTTATATGTTAAATGAATTAAATAATCTTTTGAAATACAGTGTATTGTGTTTTTATATTTGTTTGTTGGTAATATAAATTATAAATAGAGTTTTTTATTAAGTATTAAAAGAATTATTTTTGTGTTTTAAAATATGTGTAAAATGACAATAAAATTAAATAATAGGGTTGAAGAATTTAACGGAAAAGAACTTTCAATTTCAGAAATAATTAAGATAAAGAATTTTACTTTTAAAATGCTTGTTACAAAAATTAATGGAAAGCTAGTAAAAAAAGATGAACGTAATGAGGCTTTTGTGAAAGAGGGTGATGATGTTCATGTAATTCATTTGATTAGTGGTGGGTAAATAATTGATAATTGAGGATGGATAACTTGTGATTGGATGGCTTTCTCAAAAAAGCTTATTGCAATTATAATATTAAATTATTTACCGTTGGTTCTGAACAGAGACAATCTGTACTTCAACACAGCTCAGTAACCACCGGGCTGTCTCTACTTTGTGTATACTAAATTATCAATTAAAATGGGTATCCTATACCTATGTTGAAAGTCCAATCGTCTGAGTTAAAAGGTCTATTGGCTCTAATCCATCTTTTGTCAACTTCAAGTGCTGGGTCTTTTAGTTTTAGTCCAAAATCAAAACGTATAATAAAAAAATCAAAATCGAACCTAAAACCAACACCAGTGCCAATTGCAATTTCTTTGTAAAAGTCGTTTATTTCAAATAATGAACCTTCAATATTGTTGTGTGAATTTGTAGCCCAAATATTTCCTGCATCAATAAAGAAAGCACCTTCAAGCATCCAAAATAGTTTCATTCTATATTCAAAATTAGCTTCTAACTTAATATCTGCTGTCTGGTTAGGATAAATCCCTGTGTTTACGGGTAAAATATAAGAACCCGGACCTAAAGACCTAACTTGCCATGCTCTAATTCCATTTGCACCGCCCGAAAAATATTTTTCGCCAAATGGGGCTATAGCTAAATTTCCATAAGGTAAGATTAGTCCTCCAAAAGTTCTAAAAACTAACTTGTCATTTTCTCTTTTTAATTTTTTATAAATTCTAAAATCAATATCGGCTTTAACAAATTGTGCAAAGGTGTTTCCTCCAATTTTGTAGCTTTCATTTTGTTTTTCAATATTGGTAAGAAGCATAACTCCTGCAAGTGTGTTTCCGGCAGCTTTACCATTTATTCTTAAATAAGTAAAAACTTTTTTATTATCTTGTAGTTGTTTGTTAATAATAATTGAATATGCTGTTCCAAAAATTAAATGGTCTTCGTAACTTTCAAAAAGATTAAGCCTGTATATGTAATCAATAAATTCGGGAGTTGGATTTTTCATTTTCACCAAATCGAGCAGTATAGGTTTAAAAATGTGTTTTATGTGGTCGGCTGAATTCCATTTGTATCCAAAATTTATTCCAGCAACAGTTCTCGTATAATCGGGGCGAACTAAGTAGTTGAAATTTGTTGATAAAGATGTTTTTGGATTATATCTTTTTATCATTTTTTTAAACTTGCTAGGAGCAAGCATTCTTGGGAAAATAAAACTAAAATCCACACCTAATTCTCTGCTATTAAAAAAGCCTATATTGCTTAAATCCGAGATGTCATAGCTATTATTTACATTTCCTTGTCTTTCTAAAGAACCTTTTATATTGAAATCAAAAACTTCGGCATTTCTAAAAATATTCAAATGAGAATATGTCATACTCCCAGCCATTCCTATGTTTCCAGAAGTATTAGTACCTTCGAGTTCAACAGTATAGGCTTGTCTCATGTTTTGGGTGAGTTTTATATTACAGTCGAGTAAAATAGGCTCGTTATTATTTGTCGTATCGGGTACTATTTCGGTAAATTCGATATTTGCAATTTTTATAATTTTTAGCGAAGACAGGTATTTGTAAGATTCTTTTATATGCGAAATTTGATATAAGCTATCTTCATAAATAGATATACCTTTTATCAATACTTTAGGATTTATATATGGTTCTTTTTTTGTAATTATCTGATAAGAGCTATCTTGAGAGTATGGGAGTGTGTCAAATTTTGAAAAATATTTATCTTTTTGCGATAGAGCTTTTTTTGGATTATAATCGGGGTAAATAAAAATATTATTTATTTTATATTTTGTATGGTTCGTTTTTGTGCCGTTTATGTTTTTTACTTGTTTTATGTTTATAGTTAAATCTGCCTTAAAATTTGCATGAGTAGAGTCTATAGAATAAAAAATATATTCCTTAGCAAATTTATAATATCCATTATTTCTGAGGTAGCTTGTTATTTTACTTCGTTCTTTTTCAAGATTTTCAATATCTATTCTTCCTCCTTCTTTTATCAAAGATTTTTCTCTATTATCTTTAACTAAATTGTAAATAGCGGTATCCTTACAAAAAACATCAATACTATTTAGTCTGTAGGGGGTATTAGTTGTAATAGTGTATTTTACAATAGCTTTTTTCTTGGTTTTATTGTTCTTTTCAGCCTTTATAATTGCATTATAGTAGCCTTTGTTTTTAAGAAAAATTCTAATTTGCCTAATGTTTCTATACTCTTGGTTTGTGCTATACAATACTGGGGCTTCGCCCGATGTTTGTGTCCAATGTTCTTGTTTACAAGGTTCTTGTTTAATAATATTTTTATGAGTTTGTTTCTTTTTTAATTTTTTATCGAGCTTTAAATATTCTTTAGTTCCTTTTGTGTATTGGTTTCTCCAATATTCAATATTTTTTATTTCACTATTTAATTTATCAACTTTATTTTTTATTTTTTGTTTGCATTTTTGTTCTTGTTTTTTTTCTTTTTATTCTATTTTTTTAGGTGAATATAAGTTATATATTCGTAAATAAATTTTCATACCTAAAAGTTTTGAGTTCACTTTAGGTTTTATTAAATCCTCAATTTCATAAGTTTCAAAGCCAATATCGCTTTTTAGGCTATCAATTTTGTTAATTTCCACCTTGTTTTTAACAAGTAATTGTTCTCCTTCTTTTAAGTATCGTGTTGTGCTACAGGAGAATAAGCCTGAAACTATTATTGCTAGAATAATAATTTTAATAGATATGCTCTTTATTTTGTATAAATTAGTCATAATTTGCAATTTTGTATCAAGATAAATAAAAATTTACTATCCCAATATCATAATGATTGAAAAAAATAAAATAAAGTTGTTTAATTCTCTAAAATTAAAGAAATATAGAGATAAAAATCAATTATTTATTGCCGAAAGGTATAAAGTTGTATTTGATTTAATAGACTCTGGTGCAAAAATAAAATATTTACTTGTAGTGGAAGAATTTTTTAACACTCAAAATATAAAAATTAATGGGGAGGTAATTATTTGTATAAAAGAAGAATTAAAATCTATAACAAATCTTAATACACCACCAGATGTTATAGGAATATTTGAGTTTTTAGATAATGCTTTTGATATTAAGGTTTTAGAAGATGATATTTCAATTTTTTGTGATGACATCCAAAATCCTGGGAATTTAGGAACAATTATAAGAACAGCTGATTGGTTTGGTATAAATAATATTATATGTTCACGTAATTCGGTTGATTTTTATAATTATAAAGTAATTCAGGCAACAGCTGGCTCAGCGGCAAGGGTTAAAATTACTTATGTTGAAAAAGAAGAGTTTTTCTCTGAAATTTCTAAATTAAACATTGCTTCTTATGGTACTTTCCTCGAAGGTGAAAATATTTATGTAGCTGATTTAGCAAAAAACGGTTTAATAATTTTAGGTAATGAAGGGCAGGGGATATCTGCCGAAGTTGAGCAATATGTGAATAAGAAAATTTATATACCTGGTTATCCTAAATCTAATCCTAATACCGAATCGTTAAATGTTGCAGTTGCAGCAGCAATAACTTTTGCCGAATTTAGGCGACGAAAATAATTGATTAACATATTTAATAATGAAAAAAGAGACAATAATAAAAATAATTGTACTTGTAACAATTCCGATTCTTAGTTTGGTAATGCACTCAAGAGTTTTTAATGTTGATTTAACTAGTGTACATGTTTGGCGACAAACTCAAACTCAATCAACAATAGTAAGTTTTTACGAGGAAGATTTTAATATTTTAAATCCTCGGAGAAATGATAGAGGGGCTGGTGATGGTATTTTTAGAATGGAATTTCCTGTGATGCAATGGAGTTTTGCAGCTTTTTATAAAATGTTTGGTAACCATTTTGTAATAAGCCGAATTTTAACTTTTGTTATTGGTCTCTTTAGTCTTTTGGGTATGTATAAGTTACTTGTTCTGCTTTTTAAAAACACCTATATTGGCTTACTTGGTGCATGGACTTTGAGTTTATCACCAATGTTTTTTTATTATACAGTAAACCCATTACCCGATAATTTTTCACTTTGTTGTGCAATATTTGGTCTGGTTTTTCTTTTTAGTTTTCATCGCCAAAATAAACTTTTTTATATAGTTCTTTCTGGTATATTCCTTTCGCTATCGGCACTTGCAAAATTACCCTTTGTTATTTATTATGCTGCTCCGTTTATGTATTTTGTATTAAATAGAAAAAAGTTTTCCACAAAAACGTTAACTACTGTAGTAATAATTTTTTTATTATCATTTATACCTCAGTTGTCTTGGTATTTGTGGGTAATTCCTGGTTGGACAGGAAATGGAATA
>JAOZLS010000217.1 GCA_029934705.1 Bacteroidales bacterium
TACAAGAACTTGAGCGAATTGAAAAATTGATACTTTTAGTAATGATTGCTTTTGTCTAGTCATACAAAATAGGAATTTATTTACATCAAAACTGCAAGGTAATTAAAGTTAAAAAGCATGGGCGAAAAGTTATCAGTATTTTTAAATATAGACTTGATTATATATCAAACTGCTTGTTAAACAGCAAAATGAAACGAAAATTAATATATATATATATTAATTTTTGTCATGTACTTAGAAAAAAGTATTATAACAGTAACTTTGCCAGAGTTTTTAGATAAAAGATTAGATATTATGGAGAAAAAACCAAGTACTAATAAGTAAGAAAGCCAATAACAAAAGTAACTCAGCATTAACTTTACAAAAATCACATAGTCGCAACGCTCTGTATTGCACAGACAAGACTTATTATTAATAATAAAAGACATTTATCATATAAAATTAATTACTCATCAAATAAATGTAACCTTATATCATAAAATTGCGTTAACTGTTAATAAAAATACTTATTCTACAAAAATTAATTACCTAAAATAAATATTATGAGAAAGGATATACTTTATCTAAATTTCCTATTTATAGCAATATTTAGTATTCTTGGACTAAATTCAAATGCACAAACAGGACCTGGAGGTGTAGGAAATAAAGATGGAACAAGCGGACAACCAACAAATAAAATTTGGTTCGATGCAAGCTCACTTTCATTAAGTAACACTGACCCTGTTGCAACATGGACAGATCGTTCTGGAAATATAAACGATGCAGACCAAGTAATAGTCGCACGACAACCTGAATTTAGAACAGGGCAAATTAACGGACTACCCGCAGTAATCTTTGATCCATCAGGTCCGACAGGAAACGAAGACTTCATACCTTTTGATGGTTCGGTAATTGCAAGCTCAGATTATTCTGTAATATTTGTCGCACAAAGACGCTCAAGCGACGGCAGACAAGTTGTAATGGGAGGAACAAATACAGGTGCAAATAACAATTTACATATATATTGGCAAAACAATTCAAATTTCAGAGCTCATCATTGGAGTAATGACTTATCAACACCTATGGTTGCAAATTCTGAAACATATTCAGATGGTAATGATGCTAATGAATACGGTATTTTTACAACTCGATTAGGTTCAACCGAAGGAAACCCTCAAAGAAGAAATTATCAAAATAATTATTATCTTGGAGGGCTAAATGCTAATACACAACTTAATAGCTGGGATGGAGCTGCAATTGCTCGTTTTAACCCAGGTACTGCTGAATATACTGACATTGATGTTGCCGAAGTTTTAATATATAGTACTGCAATTAATGCTGCACAACTTCAAATAGTTCATAATTATTTGAGCGAAAAATATAATATTACAATTGATGCAGACAAATATGCACCAATAGCTGCCTACTCGCACGATGTTTCTGGTATTGGAATGGAATCAAACGAAAAACATACACGTGCAGCTTCCGCAGGATTTTATGTTTATGAAAATAGTGGAACATTAGCAAATGATGAATATGTATTTTTTAGTCATAATAGTACTGCGAATTCTACTGTAACAACCGATTTACCAGCAGGAGTTGAAGAACGCTGGGCAAGAGATTGGTATTTAGATAAAATTAATACAACGGATGTAGATATTAAATTAGTTTTTGATTTACCCGAAGGAATTACTGGAGGAAATTTTCCAGGAATAATTTCGGACTACACTTTATTATATAGAAACTCTACATCAGGAAATTATTCAGAAGTAGCAATGGCAACAGCTGTTTCACTTGGCGATGCCGACCAAATTGAATTCACACTAGCAAATGGCGAATATTCCGATGGATATTTCACACTTGGAACAACAGACCAAACAACAAGTCCAGTTGTTGGAATTGCAGGAAAAACTTGGTATGCTTTAATCTCAGGAAATTGGGATAATTGGGAGGTTTGGACTCTTGACCCATCTGGTATGCTACCAAATAATCCAGGACATGATGTTCCTGCAAATATTGATAAAGTTGTAATTCATTCAGGTAAAAAAATAACTGTGCAAGCAGCTTCAGGAACTATTTCAATAGTAGGAATTACTGTTGAAGGAAAATTAGACCTTCAAAATTTAGCAGTTCATAATTTTTCTGAGATTAACGGTTCAGGTAAAATAATGATGTCGGCAGATAATTTCCCAAATGGCGATGCAACTAATTTTTACACAAAAGGGCAAGGCGAAGGTTCTGTTCGTTATTACGGAACAGGTTACACCCTAGCAACCAACAGAGAATTTTTTGATGTTGAAATAATACAAACAAACAACACTGATATTGTTATCCAAACTTCAAATTACACAATAAACGGTGATTTTACTATTGAAACAGGAATTTGGCAAATTAATGATGCAACTGATGATGCAATACGTAATTTAACTGTAAAAGGCGATGTGCTTGTTCAAAGTACAGGACAAATTACTGTAGGAACAGGAAATACGTTTGCAGCAGATGGTTATAATATAAATACAGGAAGTCCTAAGATGCCTGAAGATGATGGAAAAGATTACCACAGCATTTTTCATCAATTTGAAGTTTATGGTAATTTCACAAATAACGGAACTATAAATTTAACAAATCAAGCAGCTCCTGTTTATAATGAACTTACAACTAGTGGAGGTGTTACGCTACGAATGAAAGGTGCTGAAAATAAAGTAATGTCCCTTAACGGAGTTACAAATTTATATAATTTAATTATTGATAGAGGGGCAGATAAAACATATATACAAACAATAACATCTTCAAACACTGCAAATTTTACATTATTTGGAGCAAATAGTGTAGGAAGAACAAATGCAGGAGGTTATACATCCGAAAATCCGCAAATAAGGAAAGCACTTTGGATTTACAACGGAACATTAAAATTAATAGGAGCAATAAACATTCCTACTTTAAGTGAAGGAAACGATATTGGTGGAAATGGCGATTATGCCATAGGACAAAATGCCTGTTTGTGGATTGCTGATGCAGGCGTAACTGTTTATTCAACAGCATCAGCTACCTCACAAGTTCCAGCCGGAGCAAGTGGAGTTAGACTAAACTCATCAAATCAAGCAATGTCTGTTTTTGGTAAATTTAGAATTTCTGATGGTTTTTTTGGAACACGTAATAGTGCTGGTTTTATTTTCTGGGCTGATGCAGATGCACAAGTTCATATTGAAGGAGGAACTACTGACGTAGCACAAATAAGAAGTGCAGGAAGTGGTGGTGTTGCTTCATATAATCAAACAGCAGGTTTAATGCGTTGTAGAGGCAACGAAACTGAAGCAGGTGAATATACTGGGGGTTACCCTTTATTTGGATTAGATAACTCCGATGCAGTTTTTCAAATGTCGGGAGGCAAAATTTTATTACGTGATGAAGACGGAGACGAAGATCCGGAAATATACTTACCTTGTGCAAGCGGAAACTATAGTGTTACCGGTGGTACTGTAACTATTGACATACGTCAGAACAGAGATTTTCAAATTTCATCAACAGTTCCTTTTTGGAATTTAGAAATAATAAATCACGATGCTGCTGGAAATGTTGATGTGCAATTAGAAACAGATATTACAGTACAAAACGACTTAACAGTTGGAGTAAATTGTACTCTTGACAGTAAAACTCCGGTAGGTTATATTTTTTATGACCTAACAATAGGAAAAACGCTCAACCTTAATGGGACATATATTCCTTATACAAATTCAACAAATTTTATTCATACAAGTAATGATATTGCCATAAATATAGCAAGTGGAACTGTAACAAACGGTTTTCACGATATTTTGGTAACTCTTGATGACGACAGCAATGCAACAATAGATGATGATATTATTATTAGAAACAACCTGACTGTTACAGACGGTGTTTTTCACGATGGAGGAAATATTATTGAAGTGCATGGAAACATAAATAATCAACAAAAAATAAGTGGTTCGAGTTCAGGAAAAGTTTTAATTACAAAAGGTGGAGTTGTTACTAATTTTACAATTACAAATGATGGAGGTAACACTTACACTTCTGCACCCACTGCAACTATTGATGCACCTGGCGGAGGCGGAACAACAGCTCTTGCAGTTGTTGTAATTAACGGAGCAGTTCAATCGGTAACAGTTGTTGATGGGGGAATATACGACAGAAATAATCCAGCTGTTAGATTTTCAGCTCCTGCCAACGGTACAACTGCTGTTGGTAATGTTAACATGACCGATCTCGGAGGTGGGCAATGGACTGTTGCAAGTATTACCATTACTGACCCGGGAAGCGGATACCAAACTGCTCCAACTGTGAGCGTTAGAGGAGGATCAACAAGTGGGGCATACTATAGAGGAACATTCACAGCCAATATACTTGGTAACATAACAGATGTTGTATTAACTGACAACGGAACTACATATACAGCTATTCCAAGTGTTACAATTACGGGTGCTGCAACGGCAACGGCAACAGTAAATCTAAAACACGAATTAAACGCACAATTCAGAACTCAATACCGTAATGTTGAACTTGATGAAAGCAATACAGCAATTCAAACCATAATGCTTGAACAATTTACTGCAACAGGCACATTTACATTGACAAACGGTATTTGGGATGCTGATATTCACAGGTTATCTGTTTGGACAGAACCGGTACTAGGTCTGCCATTTAGTGCAACAAAAATGATACGTACCGCAGGAAATAAATCTGACGGCGGATTATCATATACTTACGGCAGAAATAGTGATTTAACTTCAAAATCCCCAATATTATATCCCATTGGAACAGGAACAGTATATACACCAGCAGAGTTTACTTGCAACGGTGTTTTATCAACTTCTCACAATAACAGATTATCAATAGCACCTGTTAGTGTTGAACATCCAGCTGTAAATACAAGCGGAGAAGCATTAACATATTACTGGGAAATTGATAATTTGGATACTTGGGGACACCAGATAACTTTACCTGGAACAGTTCCTTATCTTGAATATAAATTTTACTATGATCAAAATGATTTACCTGCAACCTATCCTGGCGACGGTGTTACTGGCGGCGACGACGGAGACGGAAATCTAAATACCTGTACAGCAACTTGTGCAGATACAAAATACGAACCAGGCTATTTTGACGGTTCAACATGGACAACAACCGACCCAAACACAAATATTGAAGGAGCAAACAAATTTGTAATTTTCAACGGAAACGGTGCAGGTATAGGAGCAGTTCCTGCAGGCGGTTTCACGGCAGGTTGCCCAGATCATTCTGTTATAGGAACTTTACCCGAATTTTACTCTATTGCCGATGGAGAATGGAATAATGCAGGAGGTACGATATGGTCAAATACAGAAGGCGGTCTTGCACTTGCTCCTGGAACTGAACCAGGATCTTTAAACAAAGTGCATATTCAACACGAAATTACGATTGTTCAAAATAACAAATCGGCTTATAGTGTTACACTATACAATAAACAATCCGGACAAGAACGTTTCCTTGATGCAACAACAACAACCGGACATGATTTTGGAACTGTTTATGGTGCAGGAACACCTGCAACGCCGGCAAGTAATCAGAGAGGACAATTTAGAATAGCATCTCCAAACCTACCAACAGCAGATTGGATTCCATTTTGCCAAAATACGTATGCTAATTTTAGATATTACGGAGGCTCTTATACACTTCCAAATACAATCAAACAATATCCGCAACTGCAAATTTACGATAATGGAGCTAAAACATTACCAAGTGAAGATTTTAAAGCTTTTCGTTTAGTATTGGAAGACGATGCACAAGTGTATTTCAATAATACAGCAGGAGGTGACTTAACAATAAACAGAAACCACGCAAATGGTGGTGGCACTGGCGGTGGACTTGATGTTTTCAGCAACTCGCAACTTATTTTTCAGAACACAGGAACAGCAAGAACTTTAACTGTAGAGAGCGGTATCAGAGCTGCATATAGAGGAACTGGCGGTAACGAAATTATTGTAGAAACTGGAGCAGGTGATGACCTTGTTCATAAAATGTATGTTGTCGATGATATAAACTTCAACAGAGGTAAAATTGACCTATACGGAACCGGCGAAAGCGTTGTTGATTTATATATGATAGGCTT
Organism: Bacteroidales bacterium; assembly: GCA_029934705.1. Taxonomy (GTDB): domain Bacteria; phylum Bacteroidota; class Bacteroidia; order Bacteroidales; family JAADGE01; genus DZBS01. The sequence continues at coordinate 6,104 of JAOZLS010000217.1, forward strand.
AGAGGACGATACGCATGATGCAACTATTGAAAACAGTGAATATGAAGGTGCTACGCCAAATGCAAACAGACATACTGAATTTATTTTCAATAAGTTAATTATTGATAAAGGAACAGACCAAACAATAACTGTTACTATGGAAGCTGATTTTACGCTTCCTACAACGGCAACAAGTGAAGCAAATTTACAATTGCTAAATGGAACATTTATAATGAATGACCAAACTACTGCTAACGGTATTAATACAGATATAGTATTAAGCTCTGGAGATGCTGATTTTCCTATATCAGGAACAACGGCCTTTGAAATTCATAACGGAGAAGTAAATGTACTCGGAGATAATACAGGAATAGGCTTAGATGGAAGACTATTAATTGCCGGCGGAACAGTAGATATGGCAAACGGAGCTGGTAACGGTAACAACTACATCGAATATTCATCTTCGGGAAATGCAGAACTTGAAATTTCATCAGGCTCATTGTCGGTAGGTTCACAAATTAGACGTTCTACGCAAATAGAAGAAGGGATTTTAACTTACAACCAAAGTGGAGGAACAGTTGCAATCGGAGTTAATTCGGCACCCGAAAATGATAGAGGAGTATTTGAAATCCTTAATGCAGGAAGCTCATTTACACATTCGGCTGGTAGTTTTACTATTGTTAGGCAGCAAATAAACCCTTCAATAGCATCATTTTATTTCGATCCAGAAACAGCAGTACTAAGCAATGGGACTGTAATTACTATAGGAAATGCTAGCACACCAGCAAATCAAAATATAACAGCTTATATAAATAAGCCAATTAAAAATTTATTATTAGATAATAGTAGTTCTAATA
>JAOZLS010000029.1:0-10156 GCA_029934705.1 Bacteroidales bacterium
AATTTCCCGCAAACATAGCAATAATAAAGGGGAAAAAAGGGGGGAAATGATTTGGCGGCAGTAAAGTGGAATGTTATTTTATCCGATAATCTTTTTGTCAATACAATTTTATCGTACACAAAATATAAATATTCTTTAAACTCTGAATATAAAGATATTAAGGAAGTGTATAATCAAAACCTTTTTTCGGGCATAGAAGATTATTCTTTTAAAACTGATTTTAATTATAATTTGAATAATTCTTTGCTGAATTTTGGTGTTAATTCGATTTATCATAAGTTTTCTCCTGAGATTTCTTCTTCAATAAAGAAAAGCGATACAGATACCACAAATATTGTGCTTGCAAACGAGATTGTATATGCAACCGAAAATTCTGTTTATGCCGAATATAAATTTAATTTTTTAGAGAAAATAAAATTCACTCTCGGAGCAAGATCCGATTTGTATAATGTTCAAAATAAGTCTTTTATTTATTTTAGTCCTAGGATATTATTTAATTTTATATTGAATGAAAATTTTGCATTAAAAGGTTCATATACAAATATGCAACAAAATATTCATTTACTTACGAACTCAGGAGCTGGAGTTAATGCTGACGTTTGGATGCCTGCGACCAAAAAAACAGTTCCTGAAAAATCGAATCAAACTACTTTGGAATTTGTATATCTTCCCAAAAATAAAATGTTGGAATTTTCTGCTCAGATTTATTATAAAAATTTATCAAATCTAATTTCTTACAAAGAAGGAGAATCATTTCTTAAAAATTCCGACGGCTGGGAATCAAAGGTTGAAACAGGAGGGATTGGTATTTCAAAAGGACTAGAGATTTTAATTCAAAAGAAATCAGGGAAAATGACTGGTTGGCTTTCATATACTTTGTCAAAATCCGAACGTAAATTTGAGAATATTAATAACGGCGAATTTTTCCCTTTTAAATATGACCGCAGACACGATATTAACATTGTGTATCAATATCAGATAACTGAACGAACAAGTTTTTCGGCAACCTGGACATTTGGCTCGGGTTTGCCTGTAACAATTGCTAACTCTTATTTTTTGTCGGCTAACTTATCATATAATAATCTTGATTCTATTTCTGTAAATTATTATAAAGTTAATTTATACGGTGGAGTTAATAGTATTAGAATGAGAACTTTTCATAAACTTGACATTTCTGCTGCGTTTATGAAACCAAAAAAACACGGAAAAAGAATTTGGAATGTAAGTATTTATAATGTTTATAATCGACGAAATCCGTATTACTATTATTTTGACGAAAAAGAAATAAATGATATAAGATTATATCAAAAAAGTTTTTTTCCGTTTATTCCCTCACTATCTTACAGCTTTATTTTATATTGAAAAAAGTTTTTTGCAAGACAAGTAAAATTAGTAAACTTGCCTTCAAAATATTCATAAATATGCCAAAAATACTTATTCAGAATAAGGGAAAGGTTTCTTATAAGGAACCTGTTGGTTTTTAGGGGAAATTGTTTACCAAAAAAAATGCAAAAAAACATGAAGGATTAATCTCTGATAATTATTTTATTATCTGCGAACATTCAAATGTATATACTATTGGTAAAAGTGGAGAACGAAATAATTTACTAAATTTAATTGAATATTTAATATTGATAATTGTTAATTTTCAATATTGATTCAAAATATAAAATCCCTCTCAAATTAATTTTTGAGAGGGATTTTTATGAAAAATAGCTGTTTTTATACTTACTAATGAGTAAATTTGTATATTTGTAATAAATAAAATCTATTACAGATGAGACGAAATATAATTGAAGAAGTGTTTTTAGACCAGAATGAGAATTTGAATCAAAAAAAAATGGCATAAAGCGAGATGTTGATATGGTTCATTTGGACAACAATCACTAACTCAAAATAATAGAATTATGACTTTATGTTTTTTCTTCGCAACAAAAAAAACTAAAAAGTTATAAATAAAAGTTTGACAGTAATAATAATAAAATTAATTTGCAAAGTCAAAAATATTTTTAAGCAAAAAATGAATAAACTTGAACAAGCAATAAATTACTTGTTCAGAAACAAAAATTATGAAATATTTGAGAGCAAAGAGCAATTTAAAGAAAGTTTTATAATAACAGGTTTTGTTCCTGTTCAAAAAAATGATAAATTAAGAAATAAACCTGAACAATTAACCGTTATTTTTAGGATAGATGAATATAACAATATAATCGTGATAACAGCATTTAGCGAAACAGATGAAAACTAACAATTTAATAAACGATACCGCCGAACAACAAGATAGTTATATACAATCATTAAGTATTAATGAATTAAAAACGTCTTTTACTGGGAAACCTGTTTTTACTCAAAACATAAATGAAAATATTACAATAGCTGAAAACAGCACAGAAACAGACAAGGAAATAAAAAATTTACAGATAAACGAATTAAGAAATTTTGTAAATACTGCAAAACAGAAAGAACAAAAATATACGATACAATATAAAATTGCACAAACTGGATTAGACGAAAATACAATACTTTTAATTGAGACAAACAAATACAGAGCAACATTAGAACAATTAATCAGTTATTGTAAAGGTTTGAGAATTAGTTACAAATCATTTTTACCCGAACTTTATTAAATTTAAAAATATAAGATAAACCAAAAGAATAATAAACTTTTGCAAAATAAATAGATTTTATGTATTTTGAAGAAAATGTATATCATTTAATACAAGTTTCTTATACACTCTCAGGCTATAATACAAAGCAACGAGAAATTCAAGCATCTATAAATACTGCAAAGGAAATTCCAAACACACAAAATATACTTTTAACATACAATGAAACAGATAATATTATTTTAGATAATATTGAAATAGAAATACTTCCTGTTTGGAAATGGTTAATAACGAAATAAGAAAATACTAAAAAGATTTTTTATACTTTTATAAAAACTAAAAATTAATAACAAAATCTATGTATTCAAAAATAATAACTCTAATTATATTAGTCTTTTTTTTAGTAACAACTTCATTTTCGCAAACTGATTTTGGAATAAAAACTGCACTTAACTTATGTAAAGTAAAATATGCAAATTCTGTTATTGATAATGTAATGAAACCATTAAAAAAGGTGAAGCCAGATATTGCTGCGGGTTTATTTGTTTCAACAGAATTAAACAAAATTTTAACTGTTGATGCTGAAGTTTTATATACACGAAAAGGCTTAAAATATTATCAATTAGGTTTTAGTCAAGGAGTTAATTCCATGAATTATATTGAGGTTCCGGTAAGTGGTGGCTATAACGTATTTTTGAATCGTAAAACTATATTAAATGTTTATATAGGCGGATATTATGCCTTTTGGCTAAATGGAAAGTATAAGTCCACAGATTTAAGAACTTTAGAAACCTATATTACAAAAGTTGATTTTAAAAATCCCGACTGGGAATATAACAGACATGATGCAGGTCTATTATTTGGTATGCGTCTTAAAAATACAAAGGGGAAAGCGTATGTAGATTTACGATATACACACAGCATGCTAACAAGCTCATCTACTGTTGCCGATGGTATTTACAATAGACTAATTACTATTTCATTAAATTTCAGATTATAATAAAAATTATGCTTCGCAAGAATCGCCTATACAATTAGGTTTTACTTTTGGTTTTTTTATTAATTTTAGATTCAAAGCTAAGTCGTATAGTTTGCAACCAATACAAATACCAAATGCCGTTTCAGCATATAATAATGCAAGGCATATCAGGCATAAAAAGCATACAGGTTCAAAAAATGAAATGTCGGTTAGTAAAAATAGCGATAAACTAAATATTACTAATGTTAAAGCTAAACCTAAACTCCATGCAAATCTCTTTTGAACAGCACCAACATATAGAGGTGTTTGTTTGCGAACAAATAAACTAGCAATTATCATTGTAGGCGAATATTTAGGATTTATTAATATTCCAATAATAAAATTTAATACTAAAAAGCCTGAAATAAAGGGTATTACAATATAATTACTTAGTATAAAACCATTGATAAAAGCAATTAGTCCAAGTAAAAACATTATTCCTCCGCTTGCTCTTAGGCTTCTTTCATTTAGTACTTTGTAATCGTCATTCTCAATATATTCTCCAAAACTTATTATAGACATAATTTATGATTTTTTTATAAATAATTGCTCAAAGATACTGTTTTATATCAATATTCAATATCAATATTTATTTACTGTCTATGGTAAAATATTATTTAAACAATCTTTATGAATAATTATAGTTTAAATGAAGTGTTGTATTTGTTAGTAATAGTGTTATAATAAGTTGTTTATTGCTATATGTAAACTTGTAAAATGATTTAGTTTTTAAATTTAGTAAAAATAATATTAGGGAATGAAGAGGTATTAGTAGTATTGTGCGTAGCAGGATGCTACGCACAATATTATATCTTATACTAAGTGTTATGTAAAGTTTGTAATGACGTTTATAAGACCAACAGGCGAAACAAAACAGTGTTATGGCTAAACTGACCTGCATTCGTCCGCAGGACAATGTAGCGTCAATTTAGACTTGACGCTTGGTGTTTTCTATTTTAAGCTTGAATAATAAAAATTGCAGGTCGTTTATTAATAGGAGGTAAACCTTTTTTCCATTCAGCAATGCTTTTTGTTTTAATAAACTCTGTTTCCAATGTAATATCTGCTGCAACACACAGCATTGTGTTTTTATTGCAAGTCTGTATTATGTCTTCGAGCATTCCCATGTTTCTAAATGGAGTTTCCATAAAAATCTGTGTTTGATTTTCAGACTTCGATTTATTTTCTAAATAAAGAAGTTTCTTCCTTTTATCGCCTTTCTGGACAGGAAGGTAGCCATTAAATGCAAAGTTCTGACCATTCATGCCTGAGGATATTAGTGCAAGTAAAATTGATGAAGGACCAACCAAAGGAATTACTCTAATTCTTTTTTGATGTGCAATTTTCACAATATCACTTCCAGGATCGGCAATGCCAGGGTTTCCTGCTTCGGAAAGAATTCCAATATCGTTGCCATTTTCTATAGGGTCCAGAAAACTGTAAATTTCGCCTTTTTTAGTATGTTTATTTAGTTCAAAAAATGTTAATTCATCAATATTAATTGATTTTTCTACAAGTTTTAAATATCGCCTTGCCGAACGTAAATTTTCTACAATAAAGTATTTTAGTTCTATAATTTTCTTTTTAACATCTTCAGGAATTACTGAATTTACTGGTGATACACCTAATGTTGTCGGAATTAAATATAATTTTGCTTTCATTTTTTATAATTTTAAATATGTAAGTTTTTTATAATTTGCATTATTATGACATTTGTGGCTACGTCTTCACCGCAGAAGGATGGATCGTGAAATTTAGCATGTTCAAGATAAATTATTCCTGACATTACAGAAATTGGGTTGTTGTGATAAACCTCTTTACCAAAGACTTTAGAATATTGAATTCCTTCAATTAATTTGCCACTTTTAAACTCTTCTTTGCAAATCAGTATATTGTCAAGACGAACTGTCCAAGTCCCATTCATTAATCCATTTTTGACCTCTCCTTTGCAAGTTGCTAAACCAGTTGTTAAAGCCGAGTATGGGTATGAATCTTTAAACTTTCCACACCCATTTTTTATTATTTCTTTTCCGTCTTTTTTGTAAAATTCAAGCAATAACACTAGCCCCTCTCCATCTTTATAATCAATTGTTTTTTTTAGTTTTCCGTTATTGTAGTAAAATTTCCACAAACCAATTCTAATTCCTTTTTTTAATATGCCCAATGTTTCAGTATTTCCGTTTTTATATAAGGACCTATAATTTCCATTAAGTTTATTTTGTTCAAAAAAACATATAACTCTTGTATTTCCATTTACGTAGTACACTGTAGTAGTATCATTATATTCAAATGTTGATGTGTCAATTTTACATTTCATGTAAAATTTTGCACATTTTTTATAGGTAATTCTATAAATATCATCAAGATATACCTTTATTTTATTATTATCATAAATTTCTATTACGTCATTGGATATAAACGTGTATTTATTCTGAGAAAATGATATTAATGTATAAAAAACAAGAAATACTGTTAAAATATATTTCATTTTTTGTAGTTTTAATCGTGTAAATTATTATAATACTTTTATCTAAAATCTTTTGTCTATGGCATTATTAAAATTAATTTTGCTAATTAATGGTACAAAGTAAAAAAAATAAATTGAAAATAACTTTTTTAGGAACAGGAACATCGCAAGGAGTTCCGGTAATTGCTTGTAAATGCGATATATGTTTGTCTAATAATTTGAAAGATAAAAGATTACGAAGCTCGATATTAATTGAAAAAGATAATACATTAATTGTTATTGATGCAGGACCCGATTTTAGACAGCAAATGCTTAGGCAAGAAATAAATAGAGTTGATGCAATAGTTTTAACCCACGAACATAAAGATCATATTGGTGGATTAGATGATGTTAGAGCATTTAATTATATACTTAAAAAGCCAATGGATATTTATGCCGAAAAAAGAGTTTTGGAGGACATTAAAAACCATGACTTTGCTTATGCTTTTGCCAAGAAAAAATACCCAGGAGTTCCGCAAATGAATCTTATTGAAATAGATAACTCAGAGTTTAGTGTTGGCAATATTAAATTTATGCCTGTTAGAGGAATTCATTTAAAGTTACCTGTTTTTGGTTATAGAATTGATAATTTTGCATATATAACCGACATGAATTTTATTAGCATCGAAGAAAAGGAAAAACTTAAAAATTTGGATGTTCTTGTAATTACTGCTCTTAGAATAAGACCACATTTATCGCATTTTAATTTAGAACAAGCACTTGAAATTATTGCCGAAGTAAAACCAAAAAAAGCATACCTCACTCATATTAGCCACTATTTAGGTTTGTATGATGAATTGGAAAAATCATTACCCAAAAATGTACACTTGGCTTACGATAATTTATCTATAACTATATAATTTTTCAATATTATAGAACAGAAAACAATAAAACAATGACAGACAAAGATTTTGAAAATATTTTAAATCAAGGCGAAGGCTATAATATTGAATTTAAGAGAAGTTTAAATAAAGAGATTTCTAAAGAAGCTTGCTCGTTTTTAAATTCATCGGGAGGAAAACTTGTAATTGGTGTAAATGATAATAACACACTTTGCGGAATAAAACTTACAAATGGTGTTCGTTCTCAAATATATAGTTACTTGCAACCAATAAACCCAACGCCCGATATTAAAGTTATAGAGTATAGTTATAAAGAAAAAGATTTTATAATTTTAGATTGCAAGTCGGGTAAAGAAAAACCTTACATTACTGGCGGAATGTTATATGTTAGAATAGGAGCAAATGCACAAAAACTGACTACTCCTAACGAAATGCGGGACTTTTTTCAGCAAGTAAATAAAATATTTTTTGAGAAAAAGGAATGCGATAACTTTTTGTATCCAGATGATTTTGATGACAAACGATTTAATTTATTTCTCAAAAATGCAGCTATTTCACAACAACTTCCTCAAAAAAATATTCTTGAAAATTTAGAGCTATTCACCGAAAAAGATAAATTGAATAATGCAGGTGTCCTGTTTTTTGCTAAAAATACTCAAAAACATCATAAGCACGCATCAACTAGGTGTTTGCTATTTAAAGGAATAGACAAACATTTAATTTTTGACGATAAATTAATTGAAGGAAATTTGCAAGAACAGTATAAGGGTGCTTTAGAATTTTTAAAATCAAAACTTGAACTACGGTATATAATAAAAACAGCAGGACCAAGAGTCGAAAAATATGAAATACCTGAAAATGTTTTTAAAGAAGCAATTATTAATGCTTTAGTACACCGAGATTATTATGAAACAGGAGGTAAAATACATATTGAAATATATGATAATAGAGTGGAAATAACTAATCCTGGAGGACTACTACAAACAATTAAAGAAAAAGAATTTGGAAAAAGAAGCGTATCGAGGAATCCAATAATTTTTGATTTCTTTCAAAGACTTAATATGGTTGAGCAAGTTGGATCAGGAATTTCAAGAATGCAAGATGAAATGAAAACAGAAAATTTACCTGCACCTCATTTTTCCTTAAAAGGTATTTTTGTTGTAACTCTTTATCGTCCTATAAACTTTAATAAATGGATAGAAAGTTGGGCAAACAAAATATCTAAAAATCAAATAGTAATTTTAAATTCAATACACCAAAATCCAGAAATTACTCATATTGAATTAAGCAAAAAAACGAAATTAGGAAAAACTACAATTAACAATAATATTCGTGAACTTAAAGAGCTAGAATTATTACAAAGAATTGGTTCAGAGCGAAAAGGTTACTGGTCTGTTTCAACAAAAAAATAGAAAGTGGTGTGAATATGTGGTGTAAACTTAAATAGAATAATGATTTGTAAGTGCTTGTTTTGTAATAGTATATGTATAAGACAAAGCTGAAAGCTAGAAATATTGATGTAATAAAGTGGTGTAATAAATAAAGCAGAATATTGTTATAAATTGATATGCAAAAAACACATAAGAGCTTTGCTAAAAACCTTTAAATTTGTACATTTACCAAATATTATTACTTTATATTGGCTTTAGTTTAGAATAGCTGTGTTATTTTTAATAATCTAGTTTCAGCTTTTTGTTAGAAAATCCCCCTAACCCCCTTAAAAGGGGGAATTCTTAGGTATTTTAAACGACCCCCTTTTAAGGGGGCTGGGAAATATTTTTAACTATTTATATATTAATTCTATATAATATCACCGCTATTCTAAACTAGAACCTTTATATTTTATTAAATTTGATATGTAAAACCTGATATGTAAAATGTCTTCTATTGAAAATGAAATAAAATTTTTACCTGGCGTTGGTCCAAAGCGAGCCGAGCTTCTTAATAATGAATTAAATATTTATACATTAGAAGATTTAATTTATTATTTCCCATATAAATATATTGATAAAACAAAATTTTACACAGTAAGTGAAATAAATTCTAGTCTTTCTTATATACAATCAAAAGGAAAAATTACAAAATTTCAGAAATTAGGAAATGGACGTAAACAATACCTTAAAGCAGAATTTTATGACGAAACTGGGCGGATTGAGTTAATTTGGTTTAAGGGTGTAAAATGGATTCAAGAAAATATAATTGCGGGTAAAGAATATATTATTTTTGGAAAAGCAAACCAATTTGGTCGAAAACTAAATATTGCACACCCCGAAATAGAAGACCCAACAAAAATTGATGCAAAAACTGCTTCATCTTTAGAGTCAGCTTATCATACATCTGAAAAGCTTAAAAATAAGTTTTTAAACTCAAAAGCAATTCGCAAATTAATAATTAATGCGTTTAAAGCCTTAGAGTCGCCAATATATGAGACATTACCAGGGTATATTGTTCAAAAATATAAATTATTACCTTTAAAAGATGCACTTATAAATGTACACTTCCCAAAAGAACCACATATATTAAAAAGAGCAATTTACAGATTAAAATTTGAAGAGCTTTTTTATATTCAGCTTAGTATTTTAAAACAAAAAGCAACACGAAAGCACGATATTAAAGGTTATGTTTTTTCAAAAGTAGCAGAAAATTTTAATTATTTTTATAACGAAATACTACCATTTGAACTTACAAATGCACAAAAACGTGTAATTAAAGAAATAAGAGGCGATTTTGCTTCAGGAAAACAATCAAATAGACTTTTACAAGGCGATGTGGGAAGTGGAAAAACCTTGGTAGCACTTATGTCGATGCTTATTGCAATTGATAACGATTTTCAAACTTGCTTGATGGCTCCAACCGAGATTTTGGCTATTCAGCATTTCGAAACTATTTCAAAATTATTGAAAGATACAGATATTAAAATTGATATTCTCACAGGTTCATCCAAAACTAAAGCAAGGCGAATTCTACATGAAAAATTACAAGCGGGCGAAACAGATATTTTAATTGGTACACATGCTTTAATCGAAGATGTTGTAGTATTTAAAAACTTAGGGCTTGCAGTAATTGACGAACAACACAGATTTGGAGTAGCACAAAGAGCTAAGTTGTGGAAGAAGAATACAAGTCCGCCGCATGTGTTAGTAATGACGGCAACTCCAATCCCCAGAACTTTGGCAATGACGGT
>JAOZLS010000029.1:10166-20574 GCA_029934705.1 Bacteroidales bacterium
TATGACGGTTTATGGCGATTTAGATGTTTCGGTAATTGATGAGTTGCCACCAGGACGAAAAGCCATTAGAACAATACACTCTTATGATGGGAAAAGGCTGCCTGTTTTTAAATTTTTAAAAGAAGAAATAGCAAAAGGCAGACAAATATATATTGTTTATCCATTAATTCAGGAATCGGAAAAATTTGATTACAAAGACCTTGAAGATGGGCTGGAAAGTATAAGCAGAGCATTTCCACCACCCGATTATGCAATAAGCGTTGTGCATGGCAGAATGAAGGCTGCCGAAAAAGAAAAATCGATGAAACTTTTTGCCAAGGGCATAACAAATATAATGGTTGCAACAACTGTTATTGAAGTAGGAGTTGATGTACCAAATGCAAGCGTCATGCTAATTGAAAGTGCCGAGCGTTTTGGGCTTTCGCAACTTCACCAATTGCGAGGTAGAGTAGGGCGAGGAGCCGATCAGTCTTACTGCGTTTTAATGACATCTTACAAACTATCAAAAGATGCGAAAACACGAATTAAAACCATGGTAGAATCCTCCGATGGCTTTTATATTGCCGAAGTTGATATGAAATTACGAGGACATGGCGACATTGAAGGAACACAGCAAAGTGGAATACCCTTCGACCTTAAAATTGCTAATTTTTATAAAGATAATGAAATATTGGTTCATGCAAGAAATATTGCAAACGATATACTCGACGATGACCCCGCACTTGAAAAAGACGAAAATTCACTATTAAACAGACAAATAAAAAAAATGACAGCCCGAGCTAAAAATTGGTCTATCGTAAGTTAATACTATGGAAGAAAGCGACTGGCCACAACTTGTTTTTACAATATTAGCATTTATAATATACTTTTTTGTGCTTTCAAAAATGAATAATGTAAGAGAGTCTAATATTGTTTACGACAAAGGCTTGTCGGATTATATGTTTGTTCATTTTATACGATTTGTTAAATATACCGATGATTCAATTGACGATTATTTGCGAGGCTACTATAGCTTTATGAGTTTAAAATATGATGATTACACAGCAAAGCATATTTTAAAAAAAGCTAAAAAACATTTGGAAAAAAATAAAGATGTTGAAAAGAAAGTACGAAAATCGCATAACTTAACCCATGTTGATAAAATTAGAATTCTTAATTTTTTGTTTGAAATGGCAGCTTCCGATGGTCGTATGTCAATTAAGGAGCTAGCATATTTAGAGTCGGTTTATAAATTGATGAATGTTAGCGATTTGGTTTTTAAAAAGATAAAAGCAAAATATATAAAAGAAGAAGAAAAAAATGCTTATAGCGAACCAAAAACTTTCTCTAGTCGAAAAACATTATTATCCGAAGCAGCACAAATACTTAATATAGATAAGAATGCCGATTTTGATATTGTAAAAAAAGCATATAGAACATTAGCAAAAATTCATCATCCCGATAAATATGCACAGCAAGGTGATGAAGCAATAGCAAAGGCAGAAAAGCAATTTCAAATAATAAAAGAAGCTTACGATTATATAAAAATGAGTAGAGGGGTGAAGTAGATTGAGGGAGATTGAGGAGGATTTAGGAAAATTGATTGAGATTGAGAAAGATTGAAAAAGAAAAAGATTGATAAAAAGATGATAAAGTCAGCGTTTAAAAAAATCAAACATATTATTAAATCAAATATTTTTAGGTTTTTTTATTAGTGCATTTGTGGCAAAAATATTTAATAAGATTGAAGAGGATTGAAGAATTAGCATTCAAAATAAAAGGAACACAGATAACGCAGATTTGTTAAGATAAAATTATGATAAAAAAGAAACAGCTAAAATCATAATAATCATAATAATCAGTGTTCAAATTTAAAATGAGTAGAGGAATGAGGGAGATTGATTAAGATTGAAAAAGAAAAAGATTGATAAAAAAGATAATAAAGTCAGCGTTTAAAAAAATCAAACATATTATTAAATCAAATATTTTTAGGTTTTTTTATTAGTGCATTTGTGGCAAAAATATTTAATAAGATTGAAGAGGATTGAATAATCAGCGTTCAAAATTTGAGCTAATAAAAAAGCCCAAACAAAATGCTTGGGCCTTAATACATCACACAATTTTTTTTAGTTAATATTATATTTTACACCAAAGGAAAATGTTCTTCCTAATGAGTAGCTAGAATGAATATACTCAACTTTTTTGTAAGTATATGTTTTAGTATATCCTGCATTAAATATATTTGAAACCGATAATTTAATCGTAGTCTTTTTTCCGGTTTTCTGAAATAAATTAAAATTTGCTTGATTTCGTGCTTTTTCATAAATATTTGGAGTACCTCCTTTTACTACTATCGCTAGCTTGTCGCCCGATATATTATACGAAAAATTTGCTTGAGTTCCTGTTTTCTTATTATTAAACATTAAAAAGGCATTAACAATATAAGGAGCTTGTCCGTACATTTCTCTGTTTGGACCTTGTAGCGGGTTTGTAGCACGAATTGCTGCAAGCTCATTTTCGCTAATTGCTACAATTGAATTTACATAAGTAAAGTTTCCACCCCAAAAAATATTATTCAAAAAGCCATTTTTACCTGCCTTTAATTTTATTTCGGCTTCAAAACCATCCACATTTGCTGTTTCTGCATTTTCTAAAGTTAGCTCATTGTTTGATGCTTCGGGGTTAAATGTTCGCTCAATAGGATTTATAAAACGCTTATGAAAATAACCTAAGGAGATAACTTGTCCGTAACCTGGATAAAATTCCCAACGTAAATCTAAATTATCAATTTTTGTTTCTTGTAAATTTTCATTTCCCACAAAAATAAAATCACCTGCAAACTCAAACGACGCATAAGGAGCAAGCTCCCTAAACGATGGTCGTGCAAGAGTTTTTGAATAAGCTACTTTTATATTTGTTTTGGTAGAAGAATTGTAGGTAAAGCTAATTGCAGGTAAAAAATCTAGATTGTTTTCGTTGCCTTCGGGGTTTGAAAGGTTTAAGCTTGAAACAAAAATACTCGACTTTTCGGCTCTAACTCCTGCAATCGATTTTAACTTAGAACTTAATGAAAATTCACCCATTATGTACGACGAGTATATTTGCATAACACCATCGTAGCTATTACTTAATTGAGAATTGTCCGATATATAAACACCAAAATTTCCTGTTGAGGCTATTGTGTTTGTGCCAATGTTCTCTTCGCTTAAATATTCGTTAATATCTCCAGCAAACGAGTTATTATTGTCGGCATACATAAATAGTTTCTCTCTAAAAGTTCTTATTTTTAGAACATTTGAAAAACCAAAAGCAATTTTTGAATTTTGGGCAATTCCCATTTCAAAATCAATTTTATTGCTGAAACTATTCTCAAACATATCTCGAAAATATCGTGCAGGTAAATCTTGTTTTGCAATGTCAATACTAAAAACAGTGTCTTGCTCAAAAACTTGAAAAATATTTGTGAAAAATCTTAAATCTGGCTCATTTTGTTTAGAAACTGAGTAAGACGAAATCCAATTTACTTTTAAATTGTTGAGGCTAGGTAAAATTGATTCGCCTTTTAGTTGTGTTGCCCAAAAATTACGTTCGCTAAATTGCATTGTGCGAGTTTGCATATATACTTCGTGGTATAAATTATAACCTTCCTGAAAACGTGCTGTTTTTTCGCCTGCATGATTCATTATAAAATTTAACGATATTTTATTGTCGTTATTTATTTTTAATGATGTGTTTGCTAAAATTCCCATTAAAGCATTTTCAGTACCTTTTTCGTCGGAAAACGAATAGTCTTTTTGTAAAAAAGGAGCATCTGCTCTGGTAAGCACATATTTTCCATTTTCGCCATTACTATAATATTTATAAGATTTGTTGAAACTAGCACTTAAAAAATATCCAAACTTCTTTCCAAATAATTTAGTCGAATTTCCAATAGAAAAAGCTTGACTTTGGTTCATTAATGACTTTGATTTTACAGGTTTCATATTATTACCAAACGAAGACGTTATCTCATTCAATAATTTATCATTTTCGTATCTAAATGGTACATCGTTTTGTGCCGATGTTGGTATTGAACGTGTACCATCGTCAAAACCAAAATAATCTAGTTTTCCGCCATTGTAGCTTAAAAAATCGTTTCTGAAATTTGCTTGCGAATTATATCCTATTGATGATGAGTAGCTAAAATTGAATTTAGTAGGAAATTCTTTAGTGATAATGTTTACATAGCCGCCTGTAAAATTTGCTGGTAAATGCGGACTAAAAGTTTTGTAAACAAGAATGTTGTCAATTATATTACTTGGAAATAAATCCATTTGTACAGTATTTCGTTCTGGGTCTAGACTAGGTATTTCAATACCATTTACATCAGTTTTTGTATATCTGTCGCCAAGTCCTCGTACATAAATATATTTTCCGTCCTGAACCGAAATTCCAGAAACTCTTTTTAGTGATGAGGCTGCATTATTATCGCCAAACATTGACATTTCTTGAGACGAAACACCACTTAATACCGACATGGATTTTTTCTGATGTAAAATCATTGAATTTGAAGTGTTTTGAATTGTTTTTGCTTCAATTTTTACTTCGGTTAAACTTACTGCGTCTTCTTTTAAATTAAAATTGATTGTAAGCGTTTGGTTTTCTTCTATTAAAATAGATTTTGTAACTTTTTTATACGAAAGGTAAGTACAAGTAAGCTCATAATTTCCGGGTTTTATATTTTCCAAAGAATATTTTCCATTAAAATCGCTGCTTGTAGCTTGTGCTGTTTTTGTTATAACTATAATTGCTCCAGGAATAATTTCTTGAGTTTTATTGTTTTTTACTATTCCTGTTATTGAGTTTTCTTGTGCAATAATTAATATTGTTGCAAGAATTTGTAAAACTATTGTGAGTAAAGTTTTTTTCATTTTATTGTTGTGTGAATGTGTTTTTTTTGTGTGTGTAAGAAGTGATGAGGCTACGTTAAGCAACCTCATCTATATTATTATTTATTCAAAAAGGAGTGTCCAACCATTTGCCCAATTTGAACCAGCAGGGTTAAATGCTCCTTTGTAAGAAACGTTTGTAAAGAAGTTGTCGTTATATTCAGCTAAATTTGAAGTAACATTGCCAGTAGGAATAGGATTAAATGTACCATTGGCAGGCGTTGTAATTTCAGGGTTTACATTTGCAGTATTGTTTGCAGTTGAAAGGTAGTTTGTTAAATAACTTTGTGCAGTTGTAATATCTGCTTCAACAACACCATCCGCTGCATTAATCGAGAAAATGTTAGCAATTGTATTATCCGAGATGTTGAAAAATATATTGTTTTCAACTCTTAAATCGCCTTGAGTTAATCTTCTATAACTTGTTTCGGCATTAAGGTTTTCTTTTAATTCAATATCAATGCCCTTGTTTTGATTAATAAAAATTGAGTTAAACCATTTTCCTCCAGCATTTGCTCTAAAAGTTAGAGTTTTTCCACCATCTAAGTTTGCACCAACAAAAGTTGCATTATAAATTGTAGGTATTCCAAAAGGAGTTCCGTCTTCTGGGTCGTCCGCACCATCAAGTTCGCCAAGTCTGTCGCCAGTTGTGGGGTCTTGTATAGCTAACCAAAATTGGGCTTTACCTCTAAAGCCTTGGTCGTAATCAAAAGCATCGTCTTTATTATATGCCGAAATTAAGTATTTAGTTTGAACAGTACCACCAAAAAACTCAAAACCGTCGTCGTTATTAGCAAAAACTTCAATGTATTCAATTGTCGTTCCACTGCCAACACCACCAAGTGTTAAACCGTTAATTTCGTTGTCGGCACCAATATTTGTACCTCCGTGGCGTATGGAAATATATTTTAATGTTCCAGAATTATCAGTATCATCATTACCACCATACGAGCCTCTGGTTTCGGTAGTAGGTATGCCTTCAATATTCATTGTAGAGGGAGTTGTATTAATTTTAGCCTTACCTAAAATTATAATTCCACCCCAAAGTCCTCTGTCGGTATAAGAAATTGAACCATTTAAATCATCGGCTAAAGCAGTAAAAATAATTGGGTTAGTTGCAGTTCCTATGGCATTTATTTTACCACCCATTGCAATAATTAACGCACTAGCATTTTCGCCTTCCCCAGGTTTACCTTTAATTATGGTTCCTGCTTCAATAGTAAGAGTTTGTAATGAATTTACAAATACTAAGCCTTCTAATATCCATGTTTTATCGGCAGTTAAAGTTGTATCTCCAATACCTTCGCCATGGTCAATAATGGTTATTGTATTTCCGTTAGTTACAAACTCGGTTGCGTTCGGGTTTGGATCAATAATTTCGTCATCTTTACAAGCTTGAAGTGTAAATAATGAAATTGCAAGAATAATTGCAATGTTGATAGTTAGAAATTTTTTCATTTTTCTTTTCAATTTAAAATTTGTTTTTTTTATTTTAATTTTTATTAATTTTATATCACAAAAGAAGATTAAAAAGAATAGAAAGCTGTTAAGCTAAAATTAAGCTTATGTTAAGTAATTGTT
The DNA here is from genome assembly GCA_029934705.1 of Bacteroidales bacterium. Classification (GTDB taxonomy): domain Bacteria; phylum Bacteroidota; class Bacteroidia; order Bacteroidales; family JAADGE01; genus DZBS01. The sequence continues at coordinate 16,655 of JAOZLS010000029.1, forward strand.
AAGTGGGAAAATAATAATAAAAAAAACAGTTTTCAATTTAAAAAGAACACAGATTACGGAGTTTCATCCAATACTATTCTATAAACAAAAAATAAAATACATAATAAATTCGTTGATTTTATGACATTTACTATATAATATAAAAGTTTTGAAAAAAAATATAAGTAATATTGTATTGGCTAATCAAAAAGCTTACTTTTGCACTCCCATTTTGAGAAAAGTAAAATAATTACTCAAAAAACTTACTAAATGAAAAAAATATTTTTTAATTTAAGTCTAGCAGCACTGTTTATGACAACACAAATATTAAGTTCTTGCGTTGAGGAGAATGAAAATAAACCTCCGCAAGCACAAAAAATACCAAAAGAGCTAAAAATTCATTCAGATATAAGAATAGATAATTATTATTGGTTAAACCAACGTGAAAATCAAAAAGTAATTGATTACCTTAAAGCAGAAAATGAATATACTACAAAATCATTAAGCCATACCGAAGCTTTGCAATCAAAAATCTTTGATGAAATAACTTCAAGAATTAAACCTCGCGATAAATCTGTTCCTTTTCGTGATAATGGCTATTACTATTATCAACGCTATGAACCACAGCAAGAACAACCTATTTATTGTAGGTATGTTGACACTGTTGAGGCTAAAGAAGAAATAATGCTTGATGTAAATAAAATGGCATTAGGTTTTCCATTTTTTGAAGTAGAAGATTATAGTATAAGTCCAAATAACGATATTATCGCTTTTAGTGTTGATACTTTAGGGCGAAGAAAATATGAAATAAGATTTAAAAATCTTTCAACTGGCGATATGCTAACAGATATTATTCCAGATTGTGGTGGAGCACCAGTTTGGAGCAACGATAATAAAACTGTATTTTATATAAAAAAAGACCCCGAAACTCTAAGAGAATATAAAGTATGTAAGCATGTTTTAGGAACAAGTTATACCGACGATATTGATGTGTTTATAGAAGAAGATGAGGCTTTTGATGTAGATTTATCACGCAGTAAATCAGAAAAATATATTTTTATAAGTTCATATAGTACATTGTCAACCGAGTTTCAATATTTGGATGCAAGCACACCAAATGGCGACTTCAAATTAATAAATAAAAGAGAGGACGACCATGAATATTTTGTAGAACACAGCGAAGGTCAATTTTATATACTTACAAATAAAAATGCTAAAAATTTCAAGTTTTGTGCTACCCCCGAAAATAAAACGGAGTCCAAATATTGGAAAGATATAATTTCTGAACAAGAAAATGTTTTAATTGAAGATTTTGATGTTTTTGAAGACTTTGTTGTACTAAAGCAACGAAGCGAAGGACTTATAAAACTAAAAGTTATAAATAAAAGCGATTATTCATCTTATATTATTAAATTAGGCGAAGATGTTTACGAAACATGGCTTAAAGATAATTACGAATATAATTCAGATACTTTAAGATATGGTTATAGCTCGCTTACAACGCCTACTTCGTATTTTAATTTTAATATGAAAACTAAAGAAACTGTTTTGTTGAAGCAAAAAGAAGTTGGACCAGATTTTTCGTCGGATAATTACGAATCTAAAAGATTATTTGCAACAGCTACCGACGGAACAAAAATTCCAATATCAATTGTATATAAAAAAGGAATAATATTGAATTCTCAAAACCCACTGCTTATATATGGGTATGGCTCTTATGGTTATAGTTTGGATGCTTATTTTATGTCTTCATTATTAAGCCTTTTAGATCGAGGTTTTGTTTATGCAATTGCACATGTAAGAGGCGGACAAGAAATGGGTAGAAAGTGGTACGACGATGGTAAATTGCTTAATAAGAAAAATACATTTACCGATTTTATTGCTTGTACTAAGTTTTTACAAGAAAAAAAATACTCAAAACCCGAAATTACTTTTGCTGAAGGCGGAAGTGCAGGAGGCTTACTTGTAGGAGCAGTTGTAAATATGGCTCCCGAACTTTATACCGGAATAATAGCAGAAGTCCCTTTTGTAGATGTAATAACAACAATGCTTGATAAATCCATTCCGCTTACTACTAGCGAATTTGACGAATGGGGAAACCCCGAAGTAAAAAAGTATTACAAATATATGTTATCATATTCGCCTTACGATCAAATTAAGAAGATGAGTTATCCTTCAATTTTTGTTACAGCAGGTTTACACGATTCGCAAGTGCAGTATTGGGAACCTGCAAAATGGGTTGCTAAATTGCGTGAGTATAATACAAGCGAAAATCCAATATATTTAAAAGTAAATATGGATGCCGGTCATGGCGGAGCATCAGGTAGATATGAACCATATAAAGAAACAGCACTTTCTTATGCTTTTATGCTTGATGTATTAAAAAAATATAGCGATAAATAATTCTTAAATAGTTTTACTTTACGATGTTTAAAACTAGTGATTGCCAGTAGATTATAATTTAAGTAAGCATTGTTTTAATAAAAGTATTTAGAAGTTAGATATTAGTATTTAGAAATATTAATTGCATAAAATCAAATAATTAACTGTTTTTCTTATTACTTACTACTAATATCTAAATACTTTAAAATCATCACTTAAACAATTTAACTTGTTATTTATCAACATAATCTAACTTGGTAAAGTAGAAATAGAGTTTTTAAAAAATTAATAGTTGGGTTTTGCCTTGTCTGTATAAAGTCGGGGCATTTTTTTATTTGAAATTTAATTTAGAAATACATTTATAATTTGGACTAAATATTTTTACCTTTGCGTAATCATTACTCAATAATCATTAATTATATCAATTTTACATTAAAACATTATACTTATAAGTTACTTTTTGTAAGTATATTATAAAAATAAGTAGATGTTGAGAGTAATATACTAACCTTAATATAAAAATAATAAATGCTAATATATTTTATAGGATACATAAGAGCAGGGAAAAATAAGTGGGGACAAAAACTTGCAAAAGAATTGAATTATAATTTCTTGGACACAAGAGATTTAATGGAAGAAAGAACAGGTAAAACTTTTGCCGAATTACTTACAAATAAAGACTTATATATAAAAACCGAACAAGAAATTGTAAGTGAAATCAAAGAGATGAAAAATACAGTAATCGCAACAAGTGAATTGCTTCCTTGCAGAAGCAATAATATTGATGTTTTGAATAACTCAGGCTTAACTATTTATTTAAGAGCAGGTTTAGGTTGTATTATGATGAGGATTGTAAAAAGGAAAGACACTATACCGTATTTAAAAGGTATAGATTCTGATGTTATTCCCGATTTTATCAACAACGAATTAAATATTAGAAAAGAATTTTACGAACAAGCTAAAATCAATGTTTTGGCACGAGAACTTACAATGAAAAAGCTATTAGAAATGTTATAATATTCAATAAATAATACAAATTTTTAATTTTATATATAAAAATAGCGTATATTTATTTATTCAATTTACGGTTGATAAAAAAAACTTATGAAAACTTATAAAATTTTAGTAGTTGATGATGAACCAAATTATATAGAAACTATAATAAACTGTTTTGAAAATAAAAACTACCAAATAATAATTGCTACTGATGGTGAAGCAGGTTGTCAAATAGCAAAAAATGAAAAACCCAATTTAATAATTATGGATTGGGAAATGCCAAAAATGAATGGAATTGAATCGATAAAAAAAATAAAGAAAGACCCTTCGATAAAAGATATTCCAATTATAATGGCAACAGGCAAAATGCTTAGTTCCATTGATTTACAAGTTGCATTAGAAGCAGGAGCAGTTGATTATATCCGAAAACCAATTGATAAAATTGAACTTATTGCAAGAACTAGAGCTAATTTGCACTTGTCTGAGAATTACAAAAAAATAAAAGAGCTAAATGAAGTAAAAGATAATGTTTTTGCAGTTATTTCGCATGACCTTAGAGGTCC
>JAOZLS010000218.1 GCA_029934705.1 Bacteroidales bacterium
CACTTAAAGTAAGTGTATATACAACAGAAAATTTTAATGATGATTTATAATGGGAGATATAATGCAATCAATACCATACCAGAGATTAACAACTTTACAGATACAATCTAAAATAGATTGGGTTTCTGATGAGATTGTGGTTAATTCTGACATAAATAAATATGTTCAGTATAAAAATGGTAAAACTGAGATTATTGACGGTCAGATTAATGAAGTAATTGTTTCTACAAATTACATATTAAATGATATTGATAACTTTATTGTTATAGGTAATATTTCAAGTGATGTTACAATTACTGTTCCTAATTTAGTCGCTGACTTAATTGGTAAAGAATGGAGAATTATAAGAAATGACAATTCAAATTTTAAGATATTTATAAGTCTTGAAAATCCTACTAATAGTTTATTTACAGAGCAATTTCATACACTTAGCTTAAATGGAAAAGGCGATGGCGTTTTGGTAAGAAGCCTAAACAATAAGAAATATTCTTATGCTGAATTTTCAGGAAGATTACTTGTTGCATCTATTCCTATAATTATCACAACAGGTGCTGATTTAAGCGGAACATCTTTATTAATGTTTGCAACAGTTCAAAAATTAGCCCATAATCTCCAGATAGATGTTAATTTTAGATATAGGGAAGAGGGGACTTCAGCATGGTCATATACAACTTCTATAATAGTTACTTCTGTACAAAAAATAAATCAGATAGCAAATGTTACAGCAGGTGTAAAATATGAAGTACAAGCAATATTAACTGACAGTAAAAGTATTAAATTTTATGGAGAATTAGTAATATCATCAACTTGGATAGATTTAAGAGCAGGAGGAGAAATACTATCGGCAGGTGATGCTACAGGTAATGATATTCGTTTTCGTTCAGGTATGTCAATAGTAAGAGATGAAGAAGGACTGTCGTTTACAGGGGCAAGCCCTTGGTCGAGTTGGGTTAAATTTGAAAAATATAAATGGAATAGAGGAGACGAAAAGACAATACAATGGATTTTTACAAGACCTAGTACTTCAATGATGATAGGTATAGGAAGTGATGCCACAAATGAAACAAGCTCTTCACAATATGGACAGGCAGAAATTGAAGCATATTTTAGGAATCCTGAAACTTTATCTGGTTTATATGGGAATAATGGAATAGTTGGAGATGCAAGGAGTCAGGGTGTTGAAGCAAATATTTCAGGAGGACCAGCAGTATTTAAAATTAAATTCACAAAAGATGGAGAGGGAGGTATTGGAGTATTCTCACTATATGAACTGCCATCAGCAAATAAATCTGACTGGTCAGATGAGAGTAATCTTATAGTTTCTCGAGCCATTAAAAGCAATATGGTAGCAGATGAACTTATATTAATGCCTTTTATTATACCCACAAATGGAGGTACACAGCGATTTATTGCATTAAAAATTAATAATTAATAATTAATTATGAATATAACAACAACACCCTACATAATAGAAATGGAAGAGCGTAAAGCTTTGCTAAATATGATAATTATGGATGCTGAAACTAATCCTATTATTGATACTGAAAGAGTGCTTGATTTATTTCAATATATGAATGCGGAACTTGAAATTTATAAGTATTCAGCAAAAGTCGAAAGGTTTCAAGCAAAATTAACAAATGAGTTAAGCACAGATATAGGAGGATTTAAAGCGTTTTTAGAAACTCATATCCCAACTAACAACATAAATATATATCAATATTTAATGTTTAAAATAAAATAATGAAAACAATAGCAAAAATATTAATATGGATATGGCTTAGTGTTACATTTGGGTATGTAGGAATTATAGTATTTATTAACTTATTTGTAATTCTACCTTTTAATAAAAAATCATACATTCCTCTGCTACTACTTGCTTTTGCACGATTTGGGCAAACAGGTATCAATAAGATTGGAAATTTATACCAAAGATTAAAGGGAGATACTTATAAAACGAATGCTAAATACGATATGGACAGAGCATTGATAGAAGATATGAAAGCCAATGTTTATTGTGGCGAAATGTTTAATGATTTACTTCTTAAAAAAGATGCAAAAAACAAATTTGGAATAGTAGGCGAGACCATATCAGATAATTTAGGAGAAGCAAAACGAGATATAGAAATGAACGAAACAGGAAATCTTTTAGGTAAGATGTTGAATTTTATTGACAAAGAACATTTAGAAAAATCCATTAAGAATAATAAACACAACTAATTATATAAAATACGCTAAAAAAAATAACATGGAAGAAAGTACAGTAAATAAAATTATAGACTTATTGTTCTCAGAAGGATACTGGGTTGGGCTTATTGCATTATTTGTATTTGCAATAATTCTAACTATTTATAAAATAATAGTTTCTACACCACAAATTAAAGATGCTATTGTTATTTGGGTTTCAAGAAAAACATATACAATTAATGTTGAAAATATTAAGAAACATCATATTTTTTTACAGCAATCACTTATGAAAAATAAAGTAAACACAATTGTATTTAAAGGCGAACCTTTTAAATCAAAGGTTTTTCAAGTGTTTTTTGCAACTAAGTTAGATGTTGATATAAAAAAGATAAAAGATTTTATAAAAAAAGACTTTAGCAAATTAAGTCCTTTTGAGTTACATATTGAAATGACAATGCTTATCGAAAACATGAAATCTACTTATGATAAAGAGATAAAAGCAAAAATACAAGAACTTTGTAATCAGGAGTTATACAGTCGTGTAGGTAATCATTATTCAATATCTAATGCAAAATATTGTTCCGAAAAAATCTTTAAATACATTATGTACTCGCCAAAAGGTTACGAAGAATTTAGAAGTTACAGAATTGAAAACTTATTTCTTGATTTAGAATTATTAAGAGAAAGTCCAATTTACGATAATAATAACGAACGTGTTTATCATTTTCTCGACACTCTTAATTCATTAATTAATAAGGCAATATTACGTGCAGGAAAAATATTTTATGATTTTAATGGCGAAATAGAAAGGATAATTACTCGTGAAATAGATAAAATAAATAACAAATAAAGATATGCTTTGTCGCATGAGGTTGCTACTGCATAAGCGTAGCAGCCTCTTTTTAAAAAACACAAAATTTAAAACATATAAAAATATATTATGGCAAATTTAAGAGGAATTAAAGGAGGAAAAAACAATTTAACAAAGAAAGATTTAGTTGATTTTGTTGCAAAAGACACAAAATTGACAAAAAAAGATGTTAAGGGGGTACTTGATAGCTTGTTTTCAACAATTCCAGAAATTACAAAATCAGGTGGTTATGTTACAATTGCAGGATTTGGAACATTTAAAGAGAACAAAACAAAGGCTAGAACAATGACTCTTACAGCCAAACAGCGAAAAATGTTTAATACAACTGCAAAAACAAAAAAAATTACAGCAAAAAAACATTTATCATTTTCATCAAGTAAAACTTACTAAAATGAAATTAAATACAAAGATATTAGTAGGTGTAGGCAGTTTTGCTGCTATTGTAGGAACTATTGTTGTTGTAAAAAAAGTAAAAGACAGGCGAGCAGCAAATGATTTTGATAATAATATAATTCCGCCTAAAAATATAATACCACCTAAAGCAACTTTTCCTATAAAACTTGGAGATAACAATCAACTTGTTAAACGTTTACAAATTTTTCTTAACAAAGTATTAAAAGCAAATGAAAAACACCGTGTAAAAGCAGGTTTTAGTAAATTAGTAGAAGACGGTTCTTATGGTGAAAACACTCTTAGAGCAACAATAATTATTCTTAAAACACCACGGGTTTCAGAAAAACTATTTAAAAAGATAAATGCCTAAAATAATAAAAATAATGTTCAAAATAGGGTTAGTGCTACTTGCTCTAATATTTGCAAGTACCATGTTAATAAAAATATAATTAAAGAAACTACGGAGCTTGCAATTGTTAACATTGCAAGGTCTTTATCAAATCAAAATAATAAATCAGAGGTTGCTGAAAATCTGATATAAAAGAGTAGGCTTTTTTTTAATAATTAATATTATGGCTAAGGCTAAATTTAAAATTGGTGATAAAGTAACTTTTATGGGTTATGATGGAATGATGTCAAATGATACTGTTTATGATGAATGGACAACAAAGGCTGGACAATGGATTGAATTAAAACTCAATGAGGTTGCATTAAGTCCAAAAAGACAAAGGCAATTGAAACTTAAAAAAGTTCCAAAAACGGTTAGTAAGAGAAAGTGATAAATTAATAAGTCTTTATAATGCGAAAACAAGGAAAAATAAATATATCTGAAAATGAAATTCTAAAAATATTAGAAAAAAAGGCTACTGCATACAGGCGACTAATATATTCGGAAAATAATTTTTATTCAGAATTTGGGTTAGAGCAGTCTGTAAATACACCTATTGGAGAAGCTGTGATTTATGAAGAGCAATTTGATAAAATTTATAGAAAAAAGAGAGAGCATTATTTTGGCTTAATAAAACCAACGTTACAAGAGCCTATTCTTATTATTGAACATAAAGGCAAAATATTATTTATTAAAACATTTATCAATAAAAAAAATAATGTTTTGTATTTTGTTTCTGTAACGAAAGATGACGATGGCTTTTTTAATGTAGTTTCAAATCATGAAAAGCGAGTGTTTCAAATTCTTAATAGAATAAAGGACGGAGATATACGCTACATATCTGAGAAATTATCAGGTCATGATAGCTCTTTAAACGCCGAGCCAGATGTTACCGAAAAACATCACTCGAAATATACCTCCATTTCATTCGGTTTTCCTTTATCTTTTACAAAGGTACAAAAAAAAGTTAAAGAAATTCTATTCGGTCATAGTAATACTACATATTCTACTTTCCTAGAGGCTATTACATTTGACCTAATAAATCATAAAAAACATAATAAAACAACAGTTGAAAAATTAGCTGCTGCATTCGGCATTGTTAATAAAAATATAATTAAAGAAACTACGGAGCTTGCAATTGTTAACATTGCAAGGTCTTTATCAAATCAAAACAACAAATCCGATTACGAAAAATACCTTGATGTTGTAGAATTATACAAAAATCAAGTAAACCTATCACACCGCACAAGCCAATCAATGCTTATGCAACAATACAGTACAGCTGCACCCATTTCTTATATTGCAAGCTTATATGTTAAAAGTAAAAACAAAGAAGCTCATTATTTTGAACCATCCGCAGGAAATGGGCTGTTAACAATTGCATTACCTCCACAAAACACTATTGTTAATGAAATTGATGATGTTAGACTTTCAAATTTAAAAACACAAAATTTTGAAAGAGTAACAAATCAAAATGCACTTATCCCATTTACTGACTATTACAAAAAGTTTGACGGAATAACGACAAATCCACCTTTCGGAACTCTACTTGATACCGAAATTGAAACTTATGATGGTTTCAAAATGAAAACCCTAGATCATTTAATGGCACTTAGGGCATTAGATACAATGAAAGATGACGGTAAAGCTGCAATTGTAATTGGAGGTCATACTAAATGGGACGATAAGGGCAGAACTCAATCAGGTAAAAACCGCTTGTTTTTTAATTATCTCTACTCTCATTATAATGTTGAAGATGTTATTTTAATAGACGGTCATAAACTATATAGCCGTCAAGGAACTGCATTTAATACAAGGCTAATATTGATTGACGGAAGAAAAAAACAAGTAGAAGGCTTTGCTTCATTAAAAAATGAAGAATTAGCAACCGTTGTTAGCAATTTTGGTGATTTATGGGCCAGGGGTTTTGGTTCTAAAAATGAGCCTAATAATTATAAGCTAGATAAAAAAAATAAACGCATAAGAATAGCTAAAGCAAAAGCCAAAGCAAAATTAAAGTTATTAGAATTTAAAGTATAAAAAGAACGAAAAATGAAGAAGAAAAATATAATTATAGAATACGTAAAAATACCAGTTGGCAAAAACAACATCTGGCTAACCGTACATTATAATGCAAAAGGATCTCCAATCATCATAAAAGGTAAGATGCACGGAACATCTATAAAAACTAATAAGGAATACTCATTTTATCCTTGCGATGCAGTTGCATTTTATACTGGTTCGTTAACTGATATTACAGGATTAGGTATGTCCTATATTCCAACAGCTGATACCTGCATGATTTTAGACACAGTAGTTCCCGATAGTATGGGTTATGAAACTCATATTGCATCAAGAATTATTCAAGAAAAAGTTGGAAAAAACTTACGAGAATTTGTAGCCGAAAAACTTCATTATAAACATGGCGAAATTTGCAAAGCATTATCTGCCGAGCAAGTTGATGCCGTTGCACTTTCAATTTACAATATTGAATACAGAAAGCAAGGAATGATTATTGGCGACCAAACAGGAATAGGCAAAGGGCGTGTTGCAGCTGCAATGATAAGATACGGATATTACAATGGATTAAAACCAATATTTCTATCTGAAAAACCGAATTTATTTAGTGATTTATATCGTGATTTAGTAGATATAAATAGCTCTGAACTTGTACCATTTATTGTAAATGCAAGAGCATCAAAAACACATATTAAAAACGGAAACGGCGATATTGTTCATAAAGCTTTACCTAAATCAGAACAATCTAAAATTTTAAAATATAAAAAAACACCTGAAGATTATGATTTTGTTTGTGCGACTTACGATCAGTTTTCATCAAAAAAAAGTATTTTAAAAAGAAGTTTTCTTAGAGCAATAGCACAAAATAACCTTGTAGTTATGGACGAAAGTCATAATGCAAGCGGAACATCAAACACTGGCGAATTTTTACAAGAAGTATTGATTGGAACAAAAGGTGTTGTTTTCCTCTCAGCAACTTTTGCTAAAAGACCCGATAATATGCCAGTATATGCACTTAAAACAAGCATATCCGAAGC
>JAOZLS010000219.1 GCA_029934705.1 Bacteroidales bacterium
ATGTAAGCACACAGAACTGGTGTTCCCGCTAAATTCGAGAGAAATCACAAAAGAATATATTGAAAATAAACATAAATCGAATAAAAAGTATAAATACAAAACACTTATAGTTGAAGGGCGAGTATCGCATATTTATAAAAACAGTAATGGCAACACAGTAATATTTATGGCATATAAAAGAGATTCTTATGGCATTTCGTGTACTCTTAAACGGAATTATATTTTAAAAAAGCCTTTAAAGCAAAATGATTTACTAGAAATTAAAGGTTTTTGCATAGGAATAGATGAAAATATATTGATGAATGACTGCGTTATCATAAAAAAATAAAATTTTATGTGAAAAATGTAAAATTTGTTTGATTTTTTTCTTTAATAAACAATGTAAATGTTAAATTTGTAAATTCTTATATATTTTTATTTTAATACCATGGCAAAAAAAATAAAAACCGCACTAATTTCTGTTTATCACAAGCAAGGACTTGATAAAATAATATCAGAATTAGCAAACTTGCAAGTTGAAATATTTTCGACAGGAGGAACTCTTAATTATATTAACGAATTAGGTGTTGAAGCACAAAAAATAGAAGACTTAACTTCTTATCCATCAATATTAGGTGGTAGGGTAAAAACACTTCACCCTAAAGTATTTGGAGGCATTTTGGCAAGACGTGATAATGAAAGCGACCTAGCCCAAATGAAAGAATATCAAATACCTGAGATAGACTTAGTTATTGTTGACTTATATCCTTTTGAAGAAACTGTACAAACAGGTGCCTCGGATGCTGAAATCATTGAGAAGATTGACATTGGAGGAATATCTCTTATCCGTGCAGCTGCAAAAAATTACAAAGATGTGCTTATTGTATCATCAAAAAATCAATACAATAATTTATTTGAAATTTTATCACAAAGTTCAGGAGAATCAACTATTGAGCAACGAAAACATTTTGCAGCTCAAGCGTTTAATGTTTCATCGGGTTATGATACTGCTATTTTCAATTATTTTAATGCGGAAAATAAAATTGAAATATTTAAACACAGCCAAAATAATGCTAAAGAATTGCGATATGGCGAAAATCCACATCAAAAAGCACAGTTTTATGGCGATTTCAAAAAAATATTTGAGCAAATACATGGTAAAGAAATTTCATACAATAATTTACTAGATATAGATGCTGCAGCAGGTTTAATTTCAGAATTTAATGAAACAACTTTTGCCGTATTAAAGCATAATAACCCATGCGGACTTGCGTGTGACCAAAATCTGACTGAAGCTTGGAAAAAAGCTTTAGCAGGTGACCCAATTTCAGCCTTTGGAGGAGTATTAATTGCAAATAAAGAAATTGATATTGAAACTGCTACAGAAATAAATAAAATATTTTTTGAAGTAATAATTGCACCTTCTTATAAAAAAGATGCATTAGAAATACTCCAAAAGAAGAAAAATAGAATAATTATTATTCAAAAAGAAAAAGGAATAAAAGAAAAACAATTTAGAACTGTATTAAACGGAGTTTTAGTGCAGGATAAAGACTTGAAATTAGTTTCGGCAAGTGATTTAAAAGTTGCAACAAAGCTAGAACCAAGTGCAACACAAATAGAAGAATTATTGTTTGCTAATAAAATTGTAAAGCACTCAAAATCAAATGCAATTATTCTTACAAAGAACAAGCAACTATTTGGAGGCGGACAAGGTCAAACATCAAGAGTTGATGCATTAAAGCAAGCAATTGATAAAGCCAATAATTTTGATTTTGATTTAACAGGAGCAGTAATGGCATCGGATGCATTTTTTCCTTTTGCCGATTCAGTTGAGATTGCACACAAAGCAGGAATTAACTCAGTTATTCAGCCAGGAGGCTCAATAAAAGATAAAGACACTATTGAATATTGTGATAATAATAATATTTCAATGGTATTTACAGGATTTAGACATTTTAAACATTAATATATAAGCTAATATGGGATTATTTAGTTTCTTAAATAAAGAAATAGCGATTGACCTAGGTACAGCAAATACTATTATCATTGAAAATGATAAAATAGTTGTTGACGAGCCATCTATTGTTGCAATAGATGACACCACAGGTAAATTAGTGGCTATTGGGCATAAAGCCATGCAAATGCACGGAAAAACTCACGAAAGCATTAGAACAATTAGACCTTTAAGAGATGGCGTTATTGCCGATTTTAAAGCAGCTGAACTTATGATTCGGGAAATGATAAAAATGGGTACATCGAAATCCAAGTTTTTCACTCCTTCCTTAAAAATGGTTGTTTGCATACCATCGGGAAGTACCGAAGTGGAAATTAGAGCAGTAAGAGACTCCTCTGAACATGCTGGAGGACGAGAAGTTTACATGATTTACGAACCTATGGCTGCGGCTTTAGGAATAGGAATAGATGTTGAAGCCCCTGCCGGAAACATGGTTGTTGATATTGGAGGTGGAACTACAGAAATTGCTGTAATCTCGCTTGGTGGTATTGTTAGTAATAGATCAATACGTATTGCAGGAGACGATTTTACTCAAGATATTCAAGAGTATATGCGTCATCAGCATAATATAAAAATAGGTGAAAGAACTGCTGAATCCATTAAGATAAATGTGGGATCTGCACTTCCAGAACTCGATGAACCACCTGCTGATTTTATAGTTAGAGGTCCTCATCAAATGACAGCATTACCAGTTGAAATACCTGTTTCTTATCAAGAAATTGCTCATTGCTTAGATAAATCTTTAGCAAAAATAGAATCAGCAATTTTAAATGTTCTTGAAAGAACTCCTCCTGAATTATATGCCGATATTTATAATAATGGTATTTATTTAGCTGGTGGTGGTGCTTTATTAAGAGGTTTAGATAAACGTTTAAACGACAAAACTGATATTCCTGTTAAAATTGCGGAAGACCCTTTACACGCAGTAGCTCGTGGTACAGGTATTGCTCTTAAAAATGTTAACAGATTTAATTTCTTAAGAAGAGAATAAATTTAAAAGCTATCCTAGATGAAGAATTTGCTGAGATTATTGTTAAACTATAATTTTGTATTATTATTTATTATTCTTGAAATTATTGCAGTTTCGTTAACAATAACTAATAGTAAAGCAAAGTTGAGTGTTTACTTAAGCTCGGCAAATTCTATTTCTGGCTTCTTTTTTAATAATACTACTGCAATAAACCAATACTTTAATCTAAAAAAAGATAACGAATTACTGGTTGTTGAAAATAAACTTCTTATTAATAAACTATCAGTGTTTAATACTGAGCTTGAGTTTGTTTCGCAAAAAATTAAGGACATGAGTTTTACATATATGACTGCCCAAGTTGTAAAAAACTCTGTATTTAACACTAATAATTTTATTACAATAGACAAAGGGAGCGATAGTGGAATAAAACCAGATATGGCAATTGTTTCTTCTTCTGGAATTATTGGAATTACTGCTAAAGTCAGTAAAAATTATGCCACAGTAGTTTCTGTTCTTAACACAAAATTATTTGTGAGTGCAAAATTAAAAAAGTCAGATTATTTTGGCTCTATATCGTGGGATGCCTCAAATTACAAAACAGTAATACTATCCGAAATACCTGACATATTAAAATAAAAAAAGGTGATACTGTTGTTACTAGTGGATATTCTGCAATATTCCCTAAGGATATTACTATTGGTTTTGTAGAGAAATTTGAAAAAATAGATGAAAACAATTTTCTTAAAATCACAGTAAATCTTAGCCAAGATTTTAAAAAGCTAAATTATATTTATGTAATTGACAATAAAGTTAAACATGAAAAAGATTCTTTAGAAAACAAGACATCTGAAGATTTTATGTTTGACTAAGTAATACCAATAGTAAAGTTATATACTTAATATATTATATTGGATTTTGTTTAAGCTTTTACAATCTCTTATTAGCCCTTATTATTTTTTATTTCGCAAATTATAAATTGCCAACCAAATGGATAGCGCTAGTGCTAAACCATAACCAATGGTAGAAACCACAGGAATCCCTACAAAGCTGGTAGTCGTCTCATTTGCAGAACTTAGCACAATTGATGAGCCAATAAGTAATGCCGAAATAATAAAACTTGATGCAAGTTTATTAGAAAGAACATCGAGTTTTGAATAAAATTTATCAAGTCCTTTTAATTCGATATTTAAGTGAAGTTGCCCTTTTCGTATCTTTTTTAGTATATATTTTATATCTAAAGGGGAACTATATAAAAGTGATACTATTTGCGATATGCTATATTGAGCTTCTGCAACCATATTTATTGTAGAATACTGTTCTTTTAAAATCTTTTTTCCGTAAGGAAGAATAAAATCGGTTGTTTTAAAATTAGGGTGAAGTTGTTTTCCTATACTTTCAATTATGGCTAAAGCTCTTAAAACTAAAAATATTTCGCTAGGAATTCTTAATTTATATTGAAAAACAATATGCTGCAAACGACCTATTAAATCTGACAATCCATTGTCCTCAATATTATAAAGGTCAAAATCATCAACTAATTTTTCAAGGTCATGTTCAAAAATTTTCATATTTGAAATTTCTCCACCAATTGATAATTTACGAAGATTTACAGCCATTAATCGCACATTTTTTTGGGCAATAGCAATTGAGAGCCCAGCAAAATCATACTTTTGGCGTTGGGTCAAACGTCCCGTCATTCCAAAGTCAATTAAAACAATTTGCTTGTCGGGTCTAACTAAAATATTACCTGGATGCGGATCGGCATGAAAATATCCTTTTTCAAATATTTGCATAAGATATAATGCAGCCATTTTTTCGGCTATTTCCTTAGTATTTATTCCCCAGTCGTGAAGCTGTTTTATATTTGTTATTTCGCAACCAGAAGCAAACTCGGTAATTAAAACTTTTGATGTTGAAACATTTTTATATGGTTTTGGAATATGTAAACCTTTATAGCCGGCATAAATTTTACGAAACCTTAATATATTAGTAATTTCATTTTTATAATCAAGCTCTTTTAACATACTTTCTTCAAAAGTATCAATAATCTCTATTGGATTTAAAATACCAATATTTACAAAGTAACTTTCGGTATGTTTTATAAATTCACGTAATAATCTTAAATCGGTCGAAATTTTATAT
The DNA here is from genome assembly GCA_029934705.1 of Bacteroidales bacterium. Classification (GTDB taxonomy): domain Bacteria; phylum Bacteroidota; class Bacteroidia; order Bacteroidales; family JAADGE01; genus DZBS01. The sequence continues at coordinate 5,109 of JAOZLS010000219.1, forward strand.
TCAGCATCTGGCCGTTGAACTTTAATTACAACATCTTCGCCTCTTAGCAACTTAGCCCTATGAACTTGCCCTATTGAACCAGAACCAACAGTCCGTCCATCAAAATATGAAAAAACCTCACTTATAGGTTTATTAAGTTCTTTTTCAATTATTTTTTTTGCAACTTTTGTACTAAACGGAGGAACATTACTTTGTAATTTTGTAAATTCATGAATTAATGCTTCTGGTAAAATATCGGGTCTGGTACTTAAAAGTTGTGCAAATTTTATGTATGTTGCACCTAACTCTTCTATTACCATTCTTATTCTTTCCCAACGATTATATTCAGAAGTACCATCTTCGGCAAGATTCGAGAATTTACTTTGTGCAGGAATAAACTTTTTTAATCCAGTATTGGCAATAACATCCTCAAAACCGAACCTTAATAAGGTATTGATTACTTCACTAAGTCGCGTTATGTTCTTTACTGTTTTTCCTAGAATCACTAATTTCTATTTTTTAGCTTGTGTACTAAATTGCTCTAAAATTATTTACATTCAGTTAACATCTTATGAGCATTTTTCTTTATGGTATCTTCAATAACTCCCTGAAAAAGCATTGCTGCAAAAGGTAGTTTACCACTAATTTCTATATCATCAAAATTTACAACTATAGTACCTGTAACACTTATTCCTTTTAGCCTAAAAGAAAACTTAGATTTATTTCCAGTCCAAATTTGAACAAGATTAGAAATTTTATCTTTATGCTCTTCTTTTAAACCATCCAAAATGTTTTTTGCACAGTTTATAGCATTTTCGCCTTGCAAATTATGTTTTATTGTTATTTTCATATCGTTAATTTATACCGTAAATTTAATTAACAAATTTAGTAAAAACAACTTTTGTTTATCAATAACATATTACGAATAACAACAATCTGCATATCTTTCTTATTCACAGCATATTACACGATTAAATAGACTGGGTTTTGTTTTAAATATTTTCTTTTTCTAAATTTACAATTTTATTCTTATACTAAAATAAATAATGACAAGATTTACTATACTAATATTAATATCTATATTCAACTTTAGCACTTTAGCACAAACACAAGATAGTTTAAAAAACAAAAAACTACTTGCTAACAGCATTTTGCCAACAACAATGATAGCTTCTGGTCTATTTCTAAATAATAGCATTACTGAATATAATCTAAAAACATCTGTAAGAAAAAGTCTTGGTACAGATTTTTATTTTGGAATTGATGATTATACTGTTTATGCACCTGTTACAGTAATGTATATAGCTGATTTAAGTGGGATAAAAAGTCGAAATCATTGGTTTGACCAGACTAAATATTTATTTATTTCAAATATAATAAGTTCAGTAATTACACATTCATTAAAAAATATTATTGTGAAAACTAGACCAAATGGCGATGCTCATTCTTTTCCCTCGGGGCATACTACCGTTGCTTTTACAAATGCAACTGTGTTATATAACGAATTTTCAGAGAGTTCTCCAATTATTGCATATAGTGGTTATGCTTTTGCTATAACAACAGGTTCTTTTCGTGTAATGAACAACAAGCATTGGATTTCGGATGTGCTTGTAGGTGCAGGAATAGGTATTTTGTCAACTAATTTAGTCTATTATTTCGAACCATTTAAAAATTTCAATCCTTTAAAAAAAACGACAAACATTTCATTTATTCCGACGATAAACAAGGGAAATTATGGCTTTTATTTTTCTTATAAATTTATATAAAACATAAAATTAGCATGGAATACA
>JAOZLS010000220.1 GCA_029934705.1 Bacteroidales bacterium
AGGCTCCTTCAATATAACCATAATTTATTAGCGAATGTAAGTAGAAAGGTGTACTTTTAGGTGTACCTAAATATAAAAGATTACTTCCAAACAGAACTTTCTGTAATAATTCATTATTTGTTAATGTTTTTAAATAATCCAGGGCATTTAAGTCAACATTAGAAGGGAAATTAGTATTATTTTTTGATAAATCATAATAAGGAAAGCTCTCTGCTGTCTCTTTCATTTTATATACGAAAGTTTTTATTACTTCTTCTTCCTCAGGAAATTTATTAACTATTTTTTGAATAAAATTCTCTATTCCAGTGGCAAAATTATAATCTTCGCCATTATATTTAATAATATCGAAAGCATCTTCGTCTAGTTTTTTAAACTTTACATCGTCAAATATTTTTAAATATGAAAAATAAATATTTAGGTATTGATTTTCGCCTAAACCTCCAATATAATGAGCTCCTGTATCAAAGTTAAAACCTTTTCTTACAAAACCTTGCATACAACCTCCCGAGACAGGATTTTTTTCTAAAATACAAACTTTTTTTCCTTGTTTCGACAAAAAATAAGCATTTGTTAAGCCTGCTAAACCTGCTCCTATAATTATTATATCGTATTTATTATTTTTCATTTTTCGAAATTACATAAATTTGATTTGATGTAAACACGGTATTATCGATTAGGCTTATATTGAAACCGAGTTTTTCAACAACACTTTTTATTTCGCTCATTGATGTAAAATGCAATTCGTCGAAATTAGTTTTGTTGAATTTTAAAAGTTTTGTCGAAAATATTTCAGTTATAACTGTTCCTTTATGCTTTTTTTGCATTTCGGTATTTCCGTCTCTAATAATTAATATTCCTCCTTCAGCTAAATTATTAAGTACTTTTTCTATTAACTTTTTTTGCTGAATTTTAGGCATATAATGCAATACATCGTTAATTATAAACGCATCACTAATAGGAATATCCGATTCAATAACATCGGCACATTCAAAAATTAAATTGTCATTTTTAGAAATATTATTGTTTGCGGTATTTATTTTTTTGCAGTCGTAATCGTAGCCATAAACTTTACGTTGTGGCGAAACAAAGTTTAACATGTATGCTAAAAATCCGTATCCGCAGCCAATATCTGTAATAATTCCTGCTTTGGGTAATATCGAATCAAAAAATCTATAATTATCTTCGAGTCTAATTTTTACTCTAAAGTAATTTTCTAAAACTGGTGTTTTATATATATAATTTGAAATTAGTTTATTTTTGTAGAAATCTACATTTTCATATTTTTCAACAATTTTATCATATTCAGCAGAGAAAAATTTTCTGAAGTTTTTTGCCTGCTCTTTGTTTGTTTTGCCAAAGTCGGTAAGTTTTTGTCTTTTTAATATATTTACCGAAATGCTACCACTTTTCAAGAAAGGCTCGCCTTTGGGTACGCTATGCCCTGCCCCTTGAATAACAATTGGCAAAATATCTAAATTCAATTTTTCCGAAATATAAAAAGCACCTTTATGAAACCTTTTAATTTTTAAGTCTTTAGAACGAGTACCTTCTGGATAAATTAAAATTGAATAACCCTCTTTTACCTTTTGCTGTAATTTTGGTAAATACGTGTCTAAGCCAGAAGAAATAGGAATAAACTCGGCATATTTAATTATTTTTCCATAAAGAATATTATTTTGAACCCAATCGTTTGTTAAAACAATTATTTTAGGATAAAGCATTAATATCATTGGAATATCGATATGTGCTTGATGATTTGCAACTATAATTACTGGTTTTTTAAAATTCTCTTTATACGGATTATTTATTTTCTTCCTAACATTTAATGGTATATAAATAATGAGTTTCGACATATACATTAGCCAATACCTATATAAAATCTTTTTAAAAGACGTTTTTAAAGGCATAATACTCAATAATAACCAAAAAAGGATTGTAGCACCAGAGCCAATAATAAATACCGTAATTATTAATATTGAAAAGAAAAAGTCTAAGGCAGTAATTGGTCTTGTACGCTTTGCATTTCCTTGTTTTACCAAGAAATTAAATAATAAAGGTTGCAAAATATAAGTAAACGAAATTACTGAAACAATACCTATTACCGATAAAAAAGCAATTGACTGCAAAGCTGGATGTTTAGCAAAAATTAACACTCCAATACCAGTAACAGTAGTAACTCCCGAAAGCAAAACTGATGTTTTGTAAGAGTTAATAGTTTTAGTTCCGTACCTATATTCTTGCAATAAACCTTGCATAATAAATATGCTATAATCAATACCTAAACCAAATATAAATGTTGAAATTACTATATTAAAAATGGTAAATTTAAAGCCGAAAAAGCCCATTATTCCAAGGGTAACAATCCAACTAAAAAACATTGGAAGAAAAGTAATAATTGTAAGTTCAATTCTACCAAAATATAATAATAAGATAAGAAAGACTACTGATAATGAGATTTTTACAAGCAAATCAAAATCACGCTTTAATATTTTAACAACTTTGGTAGTAAAATATGTTTTGTCAACAATAAAAACATTTTTATACTTTTGTAATACCTTATAAACTTGGACTTTATCTTCTTGTTTAAGTTTTAATAAAGTAACAACAGTTGTAATATTATTATTTTCGGTAAGTAATTCGTTTAAAAAAATTGATTTTAAAATTGATTTATCATTTTGTGCTAACAATTTAAAATCGGTATCTAAATAATTATAAAATTTATTAAAAGCCGACTCCTTAAAACCATAATTCTGACCATAAAAAATTAGCTTTTCTTTTAAATTTTTCTTTTTCTCATTTGTCCAAAAGTTATTCCACTTATTAATACGTAATTTTTGTAAACTATCCGAAATTAAAACTGGGTTTACAAAACTAAAAGATTTTATAACTCCTTTATTATATAAATCATTAACAACGGTTTCTATTTCTTCATTATTCTTTAGTGCATCTTCGGTATTATCGCCTATTGCAGCTAAATACATAGTTCGGTATGCAATATTACTTATTTTATTTAGGTTTTTTTCGGCAAGTTTTAAATCGGAATTCATATAATTCATTTTATCTAAATCCGATTCAAATTCAACCTTATTTACATAAAAGAAACTGGCAATTGTAATAGCTACAAGCCCTAAAATTAAATATTTATTTTGATGAAAATTATAAGAAGTAAATTTTTCAATATAATTATTAACTGGCTTATTATCAACATTATTAGTTTTCTTTTTACGAATAAAATGCGGTAAAACTATAAGTGCAAAAATAGCCGAAACAATAACACTAATTCCAGCAAACAATCCTAAATCACGCAGAGCACCAGAGCTTACAAAAAGTAAACTAAAAAACGCCGAAGCCGTAGTTAAACTACTCAATAAAATAGGTAAACTTATATCGCCAAAAATATCGGATATATTATTTTTAGACCTAACATGTGTAAAAATATGCAAGGAATAATCAATTGAGATTCCCACCAAAACCGAACCTATACCAAGCGAAACGGCAGAAACCTGAGCTTGCAAAAAGTAAATTATTGCAATTGCAGAAATAGCCCCGAAAACTGCTGGCAGAAAAATTATAAAAAAGACATAAAACCTTTTGTAAAACAAGCTTATAAAAATGAATAAGAATAATAAGGCAATTGAAACAGTTAAAATAATATCGTCCTTAATTTGTTGAGCGTTACCTGCTGCTATAACTGGCGCACCGAAAACATCAGTCTGTATATTTGTGAATTTATCTTCATTCTTATTAATAAGTTCAGTAAGTTTATCAATAAAAGCTTTGTTTTTAGCTGTTTGGTTCGAATTATAAACCGAACTAATAAAAATCAGAAGATTTTTTCTATCCTTTGTTAAAATATGACTATCAAATATTTCGTAATTATCGTCGGTCTGAAAACTTTTTAGTCGCTTTAGTGCAATTGGCGTTAAACTAAGCGGGTCAGTAGTTATAAACTTTTTTGTAACCATTCCTGCTGGCGAAATAAGGTTTTTCAAATTTGCTTTTAACGAATTATTTATCTCATCATCAGTCAGCAAAGAATCAATTCTTAAATAATCTTTGTCGGTTAGATAAATTGGCAAATTACGCTGAAAAATATCATAAACTTGCTCTTGTACATCATCGTCTACCTTTACTCTAATTTCTTTAATTTCGCTGACCAAAACATTTTCAATATCCTTTGCAAGCGAATCGGCAAAAGCAACAAGTTGTTGCGGTTCAGCAGTTGTAAGAGTATCTTTTAAATATATATTCAAAATAATTTTATCATTCATTTTAATATTCTGACTAGCAAAATTAAAACGCTCCAATTCCTTATCTAAAGGAATCATGTCCGAAATATCTTCGGTTAGTTTTATATTTGATGCAAAAAATGATAATATAGCTATAAATATAACTATAATTATAGAAAGTAATAATTTACGAGTACTAAAAAATTTATATAATTGTTTAAACACTGTTTGTAATTTTTTGAATGAAAATAAATATTCTACAATAATTAACCCCAAACCCCTAAAGGGACTTTCAATCTGACTATCAGCAAATTAATACTATCTTAAAAACTCCATTTTTTTATTTATATATCTTTTTCTGTCAAACACTAACTAACATACGTATGCTTTTTTCTGAACATATTTATTACGAAAAAGCTAGTAATCATAGAAATTATTCCAGAAACTATTCCCAAAACAAAGCTACCAATAATGTATTGAAAAAGATCTTGTTTTATTAGGTCGAAACTAATATCAGTTGTAAAATTTGCTAAAGATAAATGATTTCCTAAGACCAAAGCACCAGCGTAATAACTTCCAAAAATAATAAATGGAATAACTGGCGGAATACTAATATTTGCAGCAATTAAAGTTATTGGCTTATTCAACTTAAAAAGATGAGCTAAGCTAACAGCAATAATCATTTGCCAGCCCCATACAGGAGCAATTCCCATAAAAACACCAAAGCCTATTGCAACGCTAAGCCGTAAATTTGAATCGTTACTTTTAATAATATTCTCATAAATAACGGCTTTTAAAGATTTTTCTCTAATATTATGGTATAAAACAGCTGGCAAACCGTAAAAAAAAGCAAAAATCACCAAAATTGTATTCAAAATGCTAATTCTAGTAAAATCAGGTCCTGGTCTAAAATGCGAAATTCGTTCTTCCTTTTCAGGATAAAAAACATTAACAGGAATTGTCATTATTTTAATTCCTCGCCAAGCTGCCCTAACTATAACTTCAATTTCAAACTCATATCTGTTTGTAAAATAGTGTCGTTTATTAATTCGCTTTAATGGGTAAAGTCGATAACCCGACTGTGTATCGCTTATAGTTTTTGAAGTTTCAATTTTAAACCAAAAGTTAGAAAATTTGTTTGCAAAACTACTTCCACCATCTTGCTTTTCGCCTTCCATTTTTCTTGCTCCAATAATTATGCTTCCACTATTTTCTTCTAAAGCATCAAGAAACAAAATAAAATCCTCGGGATAATGTTGACCATCGGAATCAATAGCAATGGCATTTTCGTAGCCTAATTCCTCGGCTAATATAAAACCTTTTCGTAAAGCATAACCTTTGCCTTTGTTTATTTTATACGAAATAGTTTTTATCTGCTTATAATTATCTAAAATTTGTAAAGTGTCATCTGTTGAACCATCATTAACAACAATAATATGCGACGAATACTCCAAAACAGCTTGCAAAACTTTATTTAAAACTTTTGCATTATTATATGTAGGAATTATTACGCAAGATTTTGAAGACTCAAATTTATTATCGTATTTTGCAATCGAAATATTTTCAACTTTTGAAACCATAACGCAAAACTAATAAATGTTTGCAATTTCACCATTAAAAGTGGAAAGATATTAGATAATAGATAGAATAAAATGTAGTAGAGACAGTCCGGCAGGCTGTCTCGGCAATGAAGCCAAAGTTACTGAGCTGTCTCAGTTGTTTTAACTTTGGCAAAGTTGCAGTTAATTAATTACTAAACATCTAATAATTATCATAAGAACGAATTAGAGCGAACTTTGCCAAAGTTTTCTTTTTGAGCCTACTCCGAAAAGTCAAAACTTGTATAGAAATCGGTCTGACGGCTTTATTAATTAACAGTAAATAAAGCAGATAGATTTCAGCATTTTGCAAATACAGCCGTCTGACCGGTTTTTGGAGCAGACTCTTTTTTAAGATATTTGAAGAAATAAACAGAACTGCAATGAAAATATATAACTTATAAATAAAGATAATGAAAAAAAATACCGATAACAAACCTAAAAAACGAATATTCCGGAAAATAATAAAATACACTTTATTAAGTATTCTAATTTTAATTGTTGGATTTACAATATACTTTTTTCAAGCAATAAAAATGTTTCCTCCAGAAGTGGCAGATAAATTGGCTTTAGAAGAAAAAAGAGAAGTTTTAGCTGAAAATTTTTATGCTATAAAAAATAATAGATTCCGAAAAAACGACCATGGACTATTTGAACTTTATATTGAAGGAAATGCTTTTGAACGCGGAGTTTACAACGGAAAACTAACAGCTGAACTAGGCAAAAAACAAGAAGATGCTTTTGTTGAAGAACTCAATAAAATAATACCTTCCCCATCCTACCTAAATTTTCTAAAATATTTTACTGCATGGTTTAATCGCAATATGGAAGAATTTATTCCTAAGGAATATTTACTAGAAATTTATGGTGTATCAACCTCGGCTGCAAAGGAATACGAATTTATAGGAAGTAATTATCAACGAATATTAAATTACCATGGAGCTCACGATATTGGGCATGCTCTGCAAAATTTAGCAATGGTTGGTTGCACATCTTTTTCGGTATGGGGCGATAAATCGGCTGATGG
>JAOZLS010000221.1:0-5466 GCA_029934705.1 Bacteroidales bacterium
AAGGGTAAAAAAGCTTTAAAAATCAGATAGTTCGACTTTTCGGAGTAGTCTCATGATTAATACTTTTGCACAATAAAGTAAGGTTGAATAAAATATTTCATGATTGTTTTTATAAAAAAAATCGAATTAACAGCTTTTCAACAGGTTATTAACAACTTATAAAGCTAATATAAAACAACTTAACTATAAATACAAGAGTTATTAACAATTAACAAACACCAACAGCTTCTTCTTTATAAATTATATTTATTATATATTAACAGCTTGAAAAAACGACTACGAACATGCTTTTGACAAGTTTTCAACAAGTTATTAACATCTCAACATTCCTAATATCAGGTAATTAGGCTCTGTTTTTAAGGTTGTTAACAATTAACAAAAATATGCATTACGGTAATTAGGTACTCAATGTATTATTAACACATAATTAACAAATTATGCACAAGTTATAAACATGATAACTTTCTGACTGTAAGCACAAAGCATTGTATTTATAAAGTTATTAACAATTAACAAATTAAATCATTATAAATTATGACAAAAGCAAAGTAACTCAATTGAAATACCAAGCTGACTTACAAACAGCTTTTCAACAAGTTACCAACATGCTAATCACATCAACAAAAGCGTATTACAACAATTACTGAAGTTATTAACAATTAAGGATATTGACAATCATAAAATAATTATCAAAAAAAGACAAAATCAACACATTTTAAACAAGTTATTAACAGGATAACTATTTTAAATATAATATTTTAACAGACTTATTAACAACAAAGAATATAATGCGAAAAAGATATAAATACCCAAAGTTTGAAAATGTAGAAATAATAGACCTTGCAATTGAAGGTAAGGCGGTAGGCAAAGTAAAATCTGACGATCCTGAAAAAGGCGATTTGATAGTATTTATAACAAAAGCTGTACCTGGCGATATAGTTGATGTACAGGTAAATAAAAAGAAAAAAAGTTTCATGGAGGGCTATCCCACAAAATACATCAAATATTCTGAACAAAGAGTAGATGCGTTTTGCGAACATTTTGGAACATGTGGCGGTTGTACTCGTCAAAATTTAGACTACCAAACGCAACTAAAATATAAGCAAAGTCAAATAGAAAATGCTTTAAAAAGAATAGGTAAAATAGAGCTTCCTGAATTTAATACAATTATTCCATCTGAAAAATCTGATTTCTACAGAAATAAGCTTGAATTTACGTTTTCCGATAAAAGATGGCTTACTGAAGACGATATTGAAACTCGTGACGAAATAAAAGAAGTACGAGCTCTGGGATTTCACATTCCTGGACGTTTTGACAAAATCCTTGATATTGACAAATGTTGGCTACAAAGCGAACTTTCTAATGAAATACGAAATTTTATACGAGACTTTGCAATACAGCAGGATTACAGTTTTTATAATGTATTAAAACACGAAGGTTTTTTGAGAAACCTTATCATAAGAACTTCTGAAACCGACGATGTTATGATACTTTTATCGGTAGCAGAAAATGACGAAGAGAAAATAAACACAATACTTACAGCCGTAAAAGATAAATTTCCACAAGTAAGTTCGATAATGTATGTTATAAATCAGAAAAAAAATGATACAATTTTAGATTTAGATATACAAACTTTTTCTGGTAACGACCATATAATGGAGCAGATGGGCGAATTGAAATTTAAAGTCGGACCAAAATCTTTCTATCAAACAAACTCAAAACAAGCACACCAACTATATAAAGTAGCAGAAAAAATGGCATCGCTTACAGGAAATGAAATTGTTTATGATTTATATACAGGAACAGGAACTATTGCCAATTTTATAGCTCATAAAGCAAAAAAAGTTATAGGAATTGAATATGTTGAAGATGCGATTAAAGATGCAAAAATAAATTCGGAGATAAATAACATAAATAATACAGAATTTTACGCTGGAGACATGCGAAAACTGCTTACAACAGACTTTATCAATGAAAAAGGCAAACCCGACACAATAATTATCGATCCGCCAAGAGCAGGAATGCACCCCGATGTAATAAAAACAATACTGAAAGCAGGTGCTGAAAAAATAGTATATATTAGCTGTAATCCAGCCACTCAAGCTCGTGATATTCAAGATCTTGATCAACAATACAGAATTACAGAAATTCAACCTGTAGATATGTTTCCACATACATATCATACAGAAAATATTGTATTATTAGAAAAGAAATAATAAATTAGTAGCAGTTAATTATCAAAAAAGCATCATTTTTTTTTTTAATTTAACAGCAATATCATATATTTACAATCTGAACTACATATTTTGGAACTATGAACAACAATACAATTTTTCAATTTTTCAATCACTTAAAAAATGATAAAATAAGCTTTGCCTATCGTGGTAGCTTTAGTAACAGCGTATTAGCTATGGCAACAGAGCTAATAAAAAACAATATGGATGCAGAACACTCTAAATTGAGAAATAAATTATCATTTCTTATGATAGAGAGTTTTCAGAATATTGCAAGATATGCCGACAGCGAAGCTTTCCCAGAGCCTGAAACAAATTCAGACTTTTTTATGACAAGAAATATAGGTAGCACATTTTATATTATATCTGCAAACTTGGTATCAAACGACAAAGTTGCATCAATACGAGAAAGGCTTGAAAGAGTTAACACTCTTGACAAAAAGGAATTAAACGACTTGTACAGAGAAGTATTAACAAATAAGCAAATAAATCAGAAAGGTGGAGCAGGACTAGGATTTATTGAAATGGTTAGAAAATCGAAAGGAAAACTGCCCTTTGATTTTGTAAAAGCAAGCGAAACTCACTCCATGTTCTTTATGCAAATAGAACTTAAAAATCCAAATGTTGAGTCGGAGCAAGAACCTGCAAAAATTGAAGAAGCAAAAGCTATTCAAACATTAATAGCAGAAAATGATATATTAATGATGCACAAAGGTAGTTTTACATCAGATGCAATTAGTCCAGTACTAAGAATGGTTGAGGACAATATGAATAGTATGAAACTAAAAGTTCAGAAAAAAATATATCATTTTTTAGTTGAAATATTACAAAATATAAGTAAGCACTCCTATGTTATAAATAACGACCGAGAAGGAATATTTTTAATTGGATTTAAAGATGGCGTTTTTAATCTTGGAACAGGAAACTATATTGAAAATGATAAAATAGAAAATTTAAAAACACAATTAGATCATGTAAATATGCTGTCGAAAGAAGCTTTAAGTGATTTATATAGAAAATATTTACGTGAAGGACGAGAAACAGAAACAGGAAGTGCAGGCCTTGGTCTAATAGATTTGGCACGTGAAACTGATGACAATATCAATTATTCTTTCACTAAAGTAACCGATGAATACTCATTTTATTCTTTAACAGTTAAATTTTAAACATGTTAGAAGCTTATAAACTAGAACCAACAAAAACGAGTCCAGCAATAGAGTTAGACAAAGAAAACAATAAATTTAGTATTGCTGGGCGCTCAATAGTTGAAGACCCAAATAAATTCTATATGCCAATATATAATTGGCTTGAAGAATATATTAAAGTACCTAATGAAAATACAATATTTGAATTTGACCTTGAATATTTTAATTCATCGTCGGCACGTCAAGTAATGAAAATCATAATGCTTTTAGAAAAAATTAAAGAAACAGGTAACACTGCTAAAATTCTTTGGCTTTATGAAGAAGGCGATGATATGTCCCAAGAAAGAGGAGAAGAAATAAAAGTTATATCAAGATTAGAGTTTGAAATTAAAGAATATCCATCGGACGACATAGACTTTTAATTATGGACGACAAACTTATATTAAGACCGAAAAATGATACTCCAGGCATCGTTATAGATCCCTCTAATGATAGGTTTGAGATATACGGAAAATCTTTGCCCGAGGACACTAATGAGTTTTATGACCCTGTTATAGGTTACATAAAAAAATATGCTGAAAACCCCAATGAAATTACAGAATTCATTTTCAATTTTGAATATTATAATTCTGCTTCTGTTCGTAAAATAGTTAACATAATAACCGTTCTCGAAAAAATTTATAGAGAAGGGAATAATGTTAAAATAATATGGATGTACGAAGAAACTGATGAAGTAATGAAAGAAAACGGAGAAGATTTCGAAGAAACAACAGATATTCCTGTAGAATTAAAATCATTTGAATACGAAGACTAATGTTAAAAAAAATAGATATAAAACCTACCGACGATTTACCAGGAGTAATTTTCGACCCCCAAAAAAACTTTTTTATGATATTTGGGAGAATATTACCAGAAGATGGTAGAATATTTTTTAATCCTTTATTAGAATGGGTTGCTGAATATGTAAAAGATCCTAATGATTATACCGAGTTGCATTTTAAACTTGACTACTATAATTCATCTACTGCAAGAATGCTTACAAAATTAATTGTAGAGCTAGAGAAAATCCTTGAAACAGGAAAGAAAATAAAAGTTGTATGGGAGTACGCTATTGATGACGAAGTAATAAAAGAAAGAGGTGAAGAACTAAAAAGCATTTCATATCTTCCTTTTGAACTTAGAGTTATTTCCTAAGATAGATAAAATATAATAGAGCACACATAGAAATTATAAAAGAAGAGCTAAAAACGAAAATATCGATTTTTAGCTCTTCTTTTTTATACTTTGCTAAACCAAATATATACAACCAATATATTATAAGTAGAAAAAAAGCATTTATCCTAATTTCACTCCCATTACTAATATATCATCAACCTGTTCTCTATTTCCACGCCATTCATTTATAGTACTCTTAATTATCTCCTTTTGCTTTTGCATAGGCAATTCTCTGTTGTTTATTAGTAACTCTTTAAACCGCTTAGAATTAAATTTAGTATCTTGTAAACCACCAAACTGATCCATATAACCATCAGAAAGCATGTATATCGAGGTATTAGCATCATACATAAAGTCATAAGAAGTAAATTCTACTTTTATATCACTTCTAATTGGTCGTCCACCAACTGAGTGCTGATTTGCTTTTAATATTTTTAATTTATCCTTCTGCAAAACATATAAATGATTTTTTGCTCCTGCAAATCTAAATCTCTTTTGTCTAGGATTTATAGTACATAATGACATATCCATACCGTCGTCTGAGGCACTATCGTTACCAGTTTGCTGTAATGCTGCCATTACTCCTAAATGCAAATGCTTTAGAATTACGTCTGGCTTAGTAATTTGCTTTTCATTAACAATTTCGTTTAGTAAGCTATGACCAATTAAGCTCATAAAAGCACCAGGAACTCCATGTCCAGTACAATCTATGGCAGCTAAAATTAATTCATCCTTAACTTTTGAAAACCAATAAAAATCGCCACTAACAATATCCTTGGGTTGATAATATATAAATGTCTCTGGTAAATATTTTCTTATTTCAGCCTCCGGAACTAACAATGAATCTTGGATTCTACGAGCATAATTTATAT
>JAOZLS010000221.1:5476-6823 GCA_029934705.1 Bacteroidales bacterium
TATACTATCGGTTATTTCTCTATTCTTTTCAAAAATAATCTCAGACTGCGTTATTATCTCTTCTTTGGAATCTCTTAATAATTTATTAGCTTTTCGTTTTTGTGTGTATAAAACTGCCAACCACGATAATATTATAAATATTAAAAAAGCAATAACAGATAAATAAACTAATTCAGCATTTTTTCTTTCAATTTTAGCATTTTTTAATTCAAAAATCGCATCATTTAACTCTGCCTTTTTTAAATTCATTTTATTTGTAAACTCATTTTCAAGTTTTAGTAAACCTATTAGCCTTGCTTTATCAGCAGTATCTTTCTTTAAAATATTTTCTATATCAAGAGAAACGAGTAAAGCAGAGTCCTTTTCAAGAGCTATGTCTTGAGCTAGCTGCCTTAGCTCTTTTTCTTCACTATATTTTTTTCGCAAAATATTTACACGCCTATTTGTTTTATAAAACTTACTGTCTTTTAAAGCAACATACTTTTGTAATTCAGTTAAAGCGTCCTTTTTATTTCCATCCTCGATATATAATTGATATAAAGCTTTATGATTTTTAACTATTAAATCATAAGAGTTAATTTTATGTGCATGCGAAAGACTTTTCCCATAATTTAAAATGGCTTTATTTGTTCTTCCAGATTTTTGATAAATTACGGCAACATTATAATACGATTTAGAAATCTTTTTATCATTAGATATATTTTTTATTATTTCAAGTTCTTTCTCATAATTCTTTAAAGATTTTCTGTATTTTTCCTTATAATAATAAGATGCACCTAAAGTATTATATATGTCGGCCAAAACCGATGGTATTACTTCATGTTTTTTTGAAAGTTTCAAGGCTTTTTCGGCATAAAGAATTGATTTTTCAGTATCAAAATCAAGATAAGCTTCTGCCAATTCATCTAATACAAGAATTTCTTGTAATCCACTAGAATTTTTTAGCTTATTTTCGAGCTTAGAAATTTTATAGGATTGACTAAAGACTAGACTAAAACTATATAAAACTAGGAATAAAGTATATAATATTTTTCGCATTGTACATCTATTTTGTGTAAATGTACAAATATTTTTAAAAAAATAAAGTTTTTACATATTTTTTTAAACTATTAGCATAAAAAAACAAGTATTTAGTAAACAATGTTTTACAAACTGGGCTTTAGGGCAACTAATAATGAAAAAATGTTAACCTAAATCTAAAAAAAGTATCCACTATTTGAGTTAAAATCAAATTTGTGCGACTAAAAACTATATTATACCAATTATGAATCAAAACATCTGATACATATTCAAAATATTTTTTTGTTTTACAATCTTAAAATTATAAGCATAGCCGTAGCTATGGTT
>JAOZLS010000222.1 GCA_029934705.1 Bacteroidales bacterium
GTGCCTTAGTTATATACAAGCAAGCATTAGAAATAATTGATACTATTAATATGCCCAAAACAAAAGCACTTTTATACAAAAATACAGGAGATGTATATTTAGATAAGAAAAATTATAAAGAAGCATCTATATGGCTATATAAATCGCTGGATTTACGTGAGAATTTCAAAAGCACCTCAAATGTTATATCGGTTTATATTTCGTTAGCAGAAGTTGAATTTAATTTAGAAAATGTAAAATTAGCAAAAAGATATGCCGAAGAAGCAGAAAAAAGAGCATTGGAGATAGAAGAATTTGAGTTTCTTATAAATATATATCTAGTAAAAGCAGAAATTTATCAACAAGAGAAAAACTATAAACAATCAGCCCTCTATTATCAAAAATATATAAGCCTTAACGATTCTTTAATAAATAATGATGTAAGAAAACAAATAAGCGAGCTTGAAACAAGATACCAAACAGAAAGAAAAGAGCATAAAATAAAACTACAAGAAGTTGAATTAGAAAAAAGTAATGCCAAAACTGAAAAAGCAGAAGCTCTTAATCAAAAAAGACAAGCCCAAAGGAATATTTTTATAATAGCCTTTATATTAATGATAATTATTGCACTAATAATTTTAAAAAATTACAGAGAAAAAATAAAAATAAACAATATTCTTAAAGCCCAAAAAGATGAAATAGAACAAAAAAACGAAGAATTAAATCAACAAAATGAGGAAATACTAGCTCAAAGAGACGAAATACAAAGCCAAAAAGATAAGATAAATATTATTTTTACTGAACTTAGCCATAGTATTAATTATGCAAAACGACTACAAGCGGCAACACTCCCCAGCAAAAGTATTTTAGAAAACACCTTGCAAGACTTTTTTGTAATGTTTACACCTAAAGACAAAGTTAGTGGCGATTTTTATTGGTGGACAGCAAATGAAAACTATACAATTATTACAGCAGCTGATTGTACTGGGCATGGTGTTCCTGGAGCATTAATGAGCATGTTAGGAATTTCGCTTTTACGAGAATCCGTAATTCGAGATTACAACGTAAACCCCGCAAATATTCTTAATAAGATAAGAACCGAAATAATAAAAACACTTAAGCAAACAGGAAAAGAAGGCGAGCAAAAAGATGGTATGGATTTATCGCTAATATACATAAATCATCGTGAAAACTTATTGAATTTTGCTGGAGCTAACAATTCTATTTACATTATTAAAAAAGAAAAACTTATAACAGAAAACCCTAAAATAATTGAAATTTCGGCAGACAGAAGTTCATATTTTTACGAAATAAAACCCGACAGAATGCCTCTTGCAATTTACAGAAAAATGAACAGATTTACATCTCACGAAATTCCTATTGATGAAGGCGATATTATTTATATGTTTTCCGATGGCTTTGCCGACCAATTTGGTGGTCCTAACAATGCAAAATTCAAGTATAAGCCTTTCAAAAACATGCTTTTAGAACACGCCTCGCTACCAATGAACGAGCAAAAAACAATATTTGAGAAACAATACAACAGTTGGAAAGGCAATTGCGATCAAATTGATGATGTACTTTTACTCGGAATTAAGATTTAGATAAAATAGCTTTTTCAAACTAAACCTTTTGAGCATATATTTTAAAACTCTGTTAGGAACAATGTACCCTGACAGAGTTTTTAATTAGAGTGACTATTAAATTAACTAAAATTTCTCCAATATCAATTTTGCTTTTTCAATAGAAATACTTCTTTCTTCAATAACTTTAGAGTTATATTGTTGTGTTTGTAAGTACTCGTAAAAAGTTTTATCGGCAATTGGTTCTATTTTAGTAATATTATATTGATTAAAATAGTCTCTATAATCAAGATAATTTAGCCAAAAAGTGTTTTCTACTTTTAAATTACCAAGATCATCCAAATATTCACGAATAGGACAAATTGCTAATATTTGTTTTTCTACGACATTGCCTTTTTCATCATAAAGCCACAATTCTTTAAATTTATACGATGTAATTTCTTGTGAATCATAATTTGTTAAAACAATAACAATACTACCATCATATTCTCCCAAATCATTTGAAATATACATAGTATCAATTCTTTCGCCAAGAATTTCCTTAATTTTTATTGTATCAACTAATTTAATAAAGTTTTCTGTTTTATAAACTGGCATCATTTTATTGAGTATTCCATCCATAGCATAATCAATCATTCTTTTATAACCATGTTCGCTATAATGAGGACCAAAAAGAGGCAAATTATCGTTCTGTTTTTCAGCTGTAACATAAACAATTTTGGATGAATTAAACGCCTTATTTTCAGCCTTTATGTACGGTTTACTTTTAGTTGGAATTAAATTATCTAAAAAAGAATAATTTGAATTTATATTTACATAAGTGTCTTGAAAAAAGACACTGTCTATTCCATATTCGGTAGCATTACCATAAAGGCGGTCTTCTATTTCAGCATTATATTGCTGATTATAAAAGACATCTAAGAACGTTCTGTTTTCAGAACAATTTAGTTTCACCATTTTTTTATTTGCAAGAATAGGTGCAATCTCGTCAAATTTCAACCATAATATTTTTCTATAAAGTGGATTTTCTTCATCAAAATCCTCTTCTCTAAAAAATTTTCTAATAATCCAAATTCCTATTATTTGTTTCTTAATTAAGTTGTTATCATAATCATAAAAATGTAATACGTTTAACAAATAACTTGTAATCTCATTGGGGTTGTATTCAGATTTAACATAAATTAATTTTGCCCCTTCATTTTCGTCTTCTACATATTGCTCATAAATTCTTTCTCCAAGAGCAATTCTAATTGAAGAGTCTGGAATTATTACATTTGTGTTTGAATCAAAATAATCTGACGAATAAGCTTTAACTTTGCCTGTAAATACAGCATCAAGCATAAGGTTTGCCATACTAACATTACCAAATAAGGTGGAATCTAAAGGATAAAAAAGCGGGATATTTTCTACACTATCCATCCAAATTCTTTCTTCTGTATATTTTACATATTTTACACCTTGTAGATTAATTGGTGGATATGGATTATATTCTGCATCTTCAGCAACTAGCTCTGTTAAGCTAAACTTTGGGCAATACTCTGGGTATATATCATATTCCATAATATTAGACGAGTCTTCTGGTGAAACCACACCTCCAGATTCATTAATAATAACATTGCTTTTATATTTACTTTTAATTAGGAATTTATAAAATTTTGTTTTATTAATTATAGGTTCTAAATCGGGAAAGTAAGTAATAAGAATAGCTTTTTTTCTTAAAACTTCTTCGTCTTCATCATCAGAGGGATAATGTCTTACAGGTATTATTCCTATTATTTTAGTATTAGTTAATTTCCCTTTTTTATTATAAGTGCGTTTTTCTATAAAAATATAGTCTATAATTTCTTGTATATTATAAGGTGTAATTTTTGTTTTTGTGTTTATTACGGCACCATCGCTATCAAGCACTGGAAAAGAGTCAACTTTTTGCCCTAAATTTTTCAGAATATCGCTATTCGTAAGAACTCTAGTTCCATATTTATTTTCTTTTTCAAATTCATCTCCTAAATTCAAATAGCCATAGCTGTATGCAGTAATTTTATTATTTAATGAAGCCTCAACAATATATTCAACAAAAGATTTATTTGTTTCATCTTTTTCAAATAATATTGAATTTTTAACATCACTTTTTAATACTTTTACATAAGCTATTTTAACACACTGGGCATTGACATTCAGCTTCAAAAAAAATATAGCACTGATTAACAGTAATATAAAAACCACAAGATTAACATTTTTCATAATAATTTGTTTTAATTTATTATACTGCCAACTAATATACAACATTTTTCAATATGGTTATTCGCCAAAACAATATAAAAAACCATTTCGTGCTGCAACATATATTTTACCATCAATGGCAATTGGTGTTGCATCAAAATCAGAGTTTGTAATTGCTGTGTCTAACAATTTTAGAGTCTTCTTTTTAAAATCTATTTTAAATAGAAACACGCCTTTATCGGTGGCTGCAATAATTTTATTGCCAACAATAATTGGGGTCGAAATAGTGCCTTCAATTTTATAATCAAAAAGAAGTTCGGGCATTGGGTAAAGTGTTTTATTATCGGGACCTACAGTGTAGGAATCTTTTTTAATTTTATTATGTTTTACTACATATAAATGACCGGTAACATCAACAAAAACAGCAATTTTATCATCACCCTGTTCTGCATAAGCATCATTTATTGAAACTGAACCAATAATTCCGCCTTCCCAATGATACCATTTTTTATTTTGGGTCGGGAAGTACCAAACAACAGCTGCATCGCCTGTTTTTAAGGGGTCAAGTTTAAAAACGCCTCCTGGTCCTTCGGTATATTGTTTTTCGATGGCAACAATTAAGCAAGAATCGGAAGTTACTGGTGCTGAGCCATTCATGTCTGTTCCTGTATAAAAATCCCACACGGTTTTGTTCTCTTTTATACTATGCCCATAAACATGCCCTGAGCCAGAGGGCGTATAAACAATACCATTCAGCAATGTTGGCGAAGACTCTGAAACAACATCGTCGCCATGAAATTTTAAATCGTCTTGGTTATAATATAATATTTCGTTATAAATTTGAGGTTGAAGTTTGCCATCAATCAATCTTACACTATCTGGGTTTGGGTTAAAAATTGTGAAAAGTCCGTTTTCTAAACAAAGGTAAGCTGTATCGTTAATTACAATTGGCGAGCCATCAACATCTCGACTATAACATTCGGTTTTTTTAGAGTTCATTCGCCATAATTCTTTTCCTGTTATGTAAGAAATTGCTCTAAAACTTGGTATATATTTGTCATTTTTATCGTTCCAATATCCAAAACGACTACCTTGCATTATAATATAGCGTTTTTCGGGATTTTTCTCATTTTTATTTTCCCAAAAAGTTGGTGTTCCTTTTAAAATATCGTCAAATTTATATTGCCAAACAATTTTGCCTGTTTCGGCATCAATTTTCTTCAAATTATAATCAAAAGCTCCTATAATTAAGTAGCCTCTACCATTTTCGCGAATAAAAAGAGGTTGCCCAGTCCAACCTGCTCCTTTCCATATTTTTTGTGTACCATAGGCAGGACTTATTCCTTGTCCTAGATTTAGTTTCCATATAATATCTAATTTTTCAGGGGCTTTATTACCGTAATAATTTCGCTGTTCGTTTCCTAAAAATGTTTTACTTACAGCTTGTATGTCATATTTTTGCTGTGCTTTTGTATTTAATGTAATTATTAGGATTAATAATATTATAAAATATTTCATAGTTTGTTTTATCTATTATATTTTTAAAAAAGGCGTAGAAAACTTTCCTACACCTTTTTTATTATTCTTATTTATAGGATTTATACCTAATTAATATCACTTTAATATTAAAGTAATTTATTATTCAACAATAATTTTTTCCGTAAAAGTTTCATCTTCTGTTTTTATTTTTACAAAATATAAACCTTTTGATAATCCTGAAATGTCAATACTATTAAGTTTATTATTTCCTAATATACAATAAATATTTTTTCCTGTTATATCAGTAATATTTATTGTATAATTTTCATAATTTGAAAATTCAATATTTAAAACATTTTTTGTAGGATTTGGATAAATTTTGAATTTATTTGCTATTTTATTTACTGCAAGAGAGGTAATTTCAACTTCTTCTTCGTTTGAAACCTCTGAATATATTTCATCAGCATCATAATATGCTTTTACTGTATAGCTATAATTTCCAATAGGCACATTGTTGTCATTATATTCGAAAGTTGAGGTAGTTAAAAAATCTGATATAGCAACATCATCTCTAAAAACAACAAATACAGGACTCCCAGATGAGGTAAATTCCCAAGTTAAATTAACATCATTATCATTAAGCTCTGCAACTAAGTTATATGCAGCATAATATGCAAAATCGACAGGTTCAATGCCAATACCTGCACCCTGACCGTATGAAAAGCTATCATAATATAAATTATCTAAATAATAATAAGAATTACCAGAACCACTCCAGCCCCAGTTAAAATGGAAATAGTTTGTTCCGGAATATCCATCGCATACAAATGAGTGTCCTTCAGTCCCGTCAGAGTTATTACCTCTGTATAACATAGGTCTGTCATTTTCTAATTCATTTTTAAGAATATCTTCCCAGTCAGCTTCTGTATAATCCTCTTTAAGTATCTGATTTGCAGCACCTTTATACCAAAAATTGGTTTTAAGGGCATAAATTGCTTTTGTATTATAAGAACCAGAACCTTCAGCAGAGTATTGCATATCTACGGCAAAACCTATGTCATAAAGCAAATCGGCAGTTTCGGTTGTTGGTGAAGTATTAGGCATGCCAGCCCAATTGTATGTTTTATCATAATAAGTTACCGTTGTCGTTCCTATTGGATATTCATAATAACTGTGTATGCTTGTTCCTTGTTCTGGGTGCGACCAATATTTCATGATTTGTGCTGTTGACGTTGCTACGCAACCTGCATAAGCATGACCACCAGGACCACCCGGTGCCAGAGGACACGAGGCATTCCAGCCAGAGCCTTGATCCCATTCAATATTTCCAAGAAGAGGTGCTACACTTTTTTCAGATTTAGTTACTATAAAATTTGATGCTATGACATTATATTTTATCCAAATATTTTTAATTGTTTGTTGTTGAGCAATGTCATGTTCTATTGCATAAGAAATTTGTGTCTCATAATTTTTCATCCAGGAAATAAATTCAGGAGAACCGTTTAATGAGAAACTACCTTCGTTAGAAAAACCTAAAATAGGATATACTCTATCGTCGGCT
>JAOZLS010000223.1 GCA_029934705.1 Bacteroidales bacterium
GTCAAACGGAATATTTACGATAGAAAACCTGCAAGCGTCTGCAAGACCTTGTAGTGTTTCAATAACCGACATAACAGGTAAAATATTATACAATTATCAGCTACCTGCACTGAGCGGAGGCGAAGTGTCAATTAACAATTCTCAATCAAAATTAGATCTTTCAAATCAACCCAGCGGAATATATTTTTTAACAATAAAGACAAAAACAGATATTTATACAGAAAAAATATTAAAAAAATAGTTTTTTCATAGTTGATAAGGACACCTCTTAAAGATTGTTGGGTTTCTTTTGGTGTCCTTTTTTTTAATAAATATTATAACTAAAATAAATAAAAATGAAAAAAACATATTTAATAATAATTCTATTAATAATTGCAAATTCAGTATTTGCCCAAGAACAATGGAACTGGGCAAACGGAAACACAGAAGGCACAAATGATGATTTTCTTATAGATATGAAAACCGACAGTGAGGATAATGTTTACATAGCAGGTGTGTTTTACAGTCCGCAAATTACTTTCGGAACATATATGCTAAACAATACTGTTGATGATAATTCTTCGTCAGATATTTATCTCGTAAAATATAATTCGGCAGGCGAAGTCCTGTGGGCATACAGCTATGGAAGTGAAGAAGAAGATGAAATAAAAAAAATATTTATTGATAATGAAGACAATATTATTCTTGTAGGAAGTATTTATGGAACTGAAATTACCTTCGATGATATAACTTTAACTCAAATTCCTGAAACAGGGCGTAATATGTATGTTGCAAAACTTGATAATGATGCAAATGCAATTTGGGCAAATAACTACGGAGACTCGAACGACTGCGGAACAAGTGCAGTTGCTGTTGATACAAATAATGATATTTATTTAACAGGTTTTTTCAATGGTGCAACGCTCACTTTGAGCAACCAAATAATTACAAATTCAAGCACAGCAGTTAATTACGAAATATTTATTGCAAAATTACAAGCAAATGGAACGCCTATTTGGGCAAAAAACATACAAGGAGCAGACGGACAAACTGAATTTGCTCAAAATCTTACTACTGATAGTCAAAATAATTTAATAATTCATGGCGATTTTTGGGGAGCAGAAAGCACACTTACTTTTAATGAAAGCATAGAACTTACAGGAAACGATGCAATAAATTATTTTATTGCAAAATATGATACAAATGGAGATGCCTTATGGGCAAAAACAGGCGATTCAGATGACAATACCTGCGAAACAAGAGGACGAGCTTCAATTATAACCGATAATGATGACAATATTTATGCACATATTTATTTTGAAGGAGACAATTATAATTTTGGAGACTACACATTAACAAGCACTTGCAGTGGCGACGACCTTAATTCATTTATTTTAAAATTTGATTCCGACGGAAACGAACTTTGGTATGAACATTTCAACGGAATAACAAAATCCAATGCAGGACCAAGCACATGGTCGGCATTTGCAATATCTCCCGAAAACGAACTCTATGTTGGTGGTGCTTTTGAAGGAACTGAATTAATTATTGATGATTTTACTCTAATAAACACAAGTTCTGCCTACACTACATTTTTCATAAAATACAATCAATCAGGAGAAGCAATTTGGGCAGAAACAACAAATAACAACTACCACGCAGGAGCAGTTGCTCTCGAAACCGACACTTATGGTGATTTAGTTGTTGCAGGAAATCATTTAATCGGTTCAATATTTTTTGACACCTACGAAGTTGAAAACAATGGCGGTTGGGACGGTTTTATTGCTAAAAAATCGGGAATACCTATTACCCCTACAAATATTCAAAGTATCAATAATAATTTCAGTATTTACCCAAATCCAACAAACGGAATATTTACAATAACAAACCCACAAGCTACTGTGGCTGCTGAGCGTAGTCGAAGCACAAGACCTTGTAGCGTTTCAATCACAGACATAACAGGAAAAACTATTTACACATCAACAGTAAATAGTAAATCAACAATTATAAATCTTAAAAATCAACCAGCAGGTATATATTTTATCAAAATAAAAACAGAATCAGGTATTTATACCGAAAAATTAATAATTCAATAACTAAACTATGAAAAAAATATTAATTTTATTTATAGCACTTGTCATTGTATTTACAAGTTCAGCACAACAAACTAATTGGAATTTGTCAATTGGTGGTAATCAACAACGAAATGGTTTGTCTGAAAATTTAGGCCCAAACGACAACAGTCCTACATTATTATGGTCGGGTGGCGAAGAAACAGATATAAGCTCGGCTCCTGTTATTGATGGCGACAAATTAATTGTGAGCAGAAGATTACTTTCAAATCCAGATTACGAATCGTGGATAGTTTGTTATAATCTTTACAATGGAGCGGAATTGTGGAAAATAAACCTACCAACCAATGCAGGAGACGATTCGTATGGAAAAGTATCTGCCGTAAAAGATGGAATTGTTTACGCTACACGTGCATGGGGATTCGATGCTCCTGCTAAATTAATTGCCATTGATATAAATACAGGCAATGTATTATGGCAATCAAATGATAATGTAACAGAATATCCTACTGAAACTATCAATTTTAACAGCGAAGGAGATATTATTGCTGGTAATTTTGATAAAGTTCTGTGTATTGACAAAACAAACGGAACTACAAAATGGGAAATAGAAAGAGATGATACATGGGCTTTTGATGGAACTTCTATTTGTATTTACAACGATAAGGGATATTACTGGCGAATGGAAACAAACACAGATGAAGTAACTGTTGGAGTCTGTAATGTATTAACTGGTGAATATTTATATGCAAGTCCAGTAGTTTCAGATGGAGCACCGCAAACACAACAAAACTCGTTAATGTTGGGAGCAGACGGAACAGTATATGCCACAAGATGTCAAGATGACCCATCGGTAGATTTTATAATTTCTTTTACTGATAATGGAACAGAACTTATAGAAAACTGGAGGTATCCTATTGGAATGGTTGTTTACGGCAACCATGGAGTTGGACCAGATAACTCTGTATATACTTTTTCGAGAGAAAGAGAAATGATACGTATAAATGCAGAAACAGGAGAGTTAATGAACACAACTTCTATAACTTTTGGAGACGAAACACTTGCCGTATTACCTTGTATTGCAATTGGTTTAGATGGAATTATTTACATGACTATAAATGATTTTCCTAATAACGAATTTTTTATACTATCTCCTGAATTAGATATTATTTATAACGAAACAATAGACGGAGTTGATGGAATTGCACTTGGCGAAGAAGCTCTCGCCGTAACGGCATCAGGAACAGACATTAGAGTTTACGAAGGACGACAAATAACCGATATTCAAAGTATCAATAATAATTTCAGTATTTACCCAAATCCATCAAACGGAATATTTACAATAACAAACCCACAAGCTACTGTGGCTGCTGAGCGTAGTCGAAGCACAAGACCTTGTAGCGTTTCAATCACAGACATAACAGGAAAAACAATTTACACATCAACAGTAAATAGTAAATCAACAATAGTAAACTTTGAAAATCAACCAGCAGGCATATATTTTATAAAAATAATTTATGCTGAACATAGTCGAAGTAAAACAGAATCAGGTATTTATACCGAAAAATTAATAATACAATAAAATAGTCTTTTCATGGAAGGAGCAAAGTATAAAATAGATTGTTGGGTTCTATTTGCTCCTTTCTTTTTCTTAAATAACAAAAAATGAAAAATTTAATAAAAATAACATTTACAATAGTTTTCTTAATCATCTATGGAACAACATTTTCGCAAACTTGGATAACAACAGAAAGTAGCCCTAACGGAGCAAGAGCAAAAGCTGAAACAACAATGCTTAACGATGGTAGAATTATAGTTACAGGTGGAGCAATTAATACAGTTGCTACTGAAATTACAGAAATTTACGACCCTATTGCAGATACTTGGACAAGAGTTGCAGATTTACCTGCTCCAGTCGTATATCACGCATCTGTTTGTGTTTCTGACTCTACAATATTATTATTTGGTGGAAAAATAGGAGAAAAAACTACTGCTAACGTGTGGGAATATAATATAAATACTGATACATGGACACAAAAAGAAGATATGCCCATAGACATAATTAAACATTCTGTTACAGTTTTACAGAACAGCACAGTTCTTATTGGTGGCGGATATAGTTTGCCTTCAAACGAAGAGAGTTCTTGGTCTTTTATTTACAATCCCAAAACAAATACTTATAGCGATAATATAAATTTACTAACAAAAAGAACTGGTCATTCCGCTGTTTTATTAAACGATGGAAATGTTATGTATCTCGCAGGTTACAATTATGTAGGAGGCGGGGCAATTACTGATATTGAAATATTTGACACACAAGCACAATCATGGTCTGTTCAAGGAGAAATTTCAACTGGTAGAACTGGCGGACAAGAAGTTGTAAAAACTCAATCGGGTGATATTTTTGTAATTGGTGGTTTTAATGGTTTTGCTTCTTTAAATTTAGATGTTATAGATAAATATAATGCAGAAACACAAACATGGACTACAATACAAAATCTTCCACAAGCAACTTCGGGAACTAATGTTGCTTTACTCGAAAACGGCGAAATACTTGTTGCAGGAGGAAGAGCAGGACAATTAAAAAAGACAAGTTCATTAAAAGATAAAAATGGTAGGTTTTTAAATCCAAACGATTTTAACAGTAAAGAAATGTCTTACATTAAAACCGTTTTTTCCATAAATACCGAAACAGGAGAACAAACCACATTAAACGAACTTTCAACAGAACGCTCACATGCCGAAGTTTTTAAGCTAAATGATAACCGCATAATTGTATTATACGGCGAAGGGGCATCTTACTTTGATTATGGAGAAATTTATGGAACAGCAACAGAACCTTTAACTTATAATGTTACTTTTCATATTTTTGAAAACGACGGAACAACACCTGCCAACGAAGTATCAATACAGTTTAATTCCGAAACCTTACAAACAAACGCATCGGGTGAAATCACTTTCTCAAATGTAGAAATCGGAAACGGATTGCCTTTTATTGCAACAAAAAATGGTTTTGAAAATTATACAGGTTCAGTTTCTGTTACTTCAAACGATATAAATATTTATGTAACACTACAACCATCAACTGCTATACAAAAAATAAGCAAACAATTTTCTATTTACCCAAACCCATCAAACGGCATTTTTACAATAGAAAACCTGCAAGCTACTGTGGCTGCTGAGCGTAGTCGAAGTACAAGACCTTGTAGCGTTTCTATAACAGACATAACAGGAAAAACTATTTACACATCAACAGTAAATAGTAAATCAACAATTATAAATCTTAAAAATCAACCAGCAGGCATATATTTTATCAATATTAGTATCGAAAATCAAATATTTACTCAACAATTAATAATTCAATAGTCATGAAAAGAATTAAACACATGAAAATCAAAAAAGCATTTTTCGTAGCTTTTCTAATTGCTATAAGTTTAAATGTATTTGCTCAAAATGTAGCAATTAATACTACCGGATTTGCTCCCGACGCATCATCAATGCTTGATATTGTATCAACAGATGGAGGAATCTTAATTCCAAGAATGACATTAGCACAAAGAGATGCAATAAACAGCGGAACTTTCGCTACTGGATTATTAATTTATCAAACAGATAACACTGCTGGGTTTTATTATTATGATGGTTCTGCCTGGAGCAGATTAGTTACAAGTTCGTCAGCTTATGTATTTGAAAACGCACTTACAGAAAGTGCAGGAACAGTAAAATTCGGAGGTGCTTTAACAGGTGCAACAACCGTTACACTCGGGACAAATAATATGGTTTGGAATTTAGATAACTCTGGAACTTTTGATATTCAAGACGGAGGTTCATCAGCTTTTTTTGTAAATACTAATGGAAGAATTGGTATGGGAATAAACAGCCCATCTTACAGATTAGATTTAAGAACAGACGAATCTTACGGCTCATTACAATTATCCGGAGCAACAGGTTCATACTTTGTATTATCAGATGACAATGCTCCAGAAGCAATATTTATTACTTCCGGTATAGACGATGAGAGTTTAGAAATCAAAACTTTAACTGCTGGTGCAGATATAATTCTTAGGTCAAATGACGGTTCTGCATCAAATCTAATAATAAAAGACAACGGAAATGTAGAAATAGGAGGAGAAACACCCGATGATTGTTCTATTTTGGAAATATCGGCTGCCGACAAAGGGCTTTTAATTCCAAGAGTTGCACTAACAGGAACTTCTGATGCGACAACAATAACAGGAGTAGAAACTACAAGTTTACTTGTTTATAACACAGCAACAGCTGGTGGTGTAACTCCTGGATTTTATTATTGGGACGGCTCAAATTGGAAAGCAATAGGAACAACTGGCGGAAGCGGAACAAACGACTATGTTGCACGTTGGACACCAGACGGAGCAACTCTCGGAACGGGACTTATTAGAGACAACGGTTCTTCGGTTGCCATTAATGGAGTTCCAAGTATTCATTACACATTGCTCAACAACGGTAATTTTTATAATTCAGGAATATTTTATACTAATGGCAACTCAACAAGTTATCCCACGACTGACGATGGTTTTGCTGTAAGTTTTAACTTTTCCAGTGGTAAAAATGACATATCTTTATGGAATACATACACAAGAGCAAATGCCACAGACCAAGCCTTTGTTTTCAGACAAAAAAACGGACCAGGGGCTAATAGAGAAATAATGACACTTATGGCACAAGGAAATGTTGGAATTGGAACTTCCACTCCTTTTAGCAAACTCGATGTAGAAGGTGGAATTAC
>JAOZLS010000224.1 GCA_029934705.1 Bacteroidales bacterium
TTGTAAGTTTGGGAATTAGAAGATTCTGTAATATTTTCAGACACAGAGTTTTGGCACGAAAAAAACAAAATGCTTATGAGTAATATATAAATTAATTTTGACATATCTTTTTTACTAAAGGTAAACTAAAAAAATCAAAAAGTCAATAGAACATGTCTATTTTTTGATATTAGATTTTTGATAAAAGTCTATTCTAGTCCTTTTTTATTTATTTAATAAGTATAAAGTGGTTGAAAATCAGACAAGTTAAGTAAAGGTGCTGTTTTTGTTTTCAAAAAATGTAATTTTCCACCAAACAACTATCTTGGTACTTTAATTGAATCAATAATTTGTTTAATAACTTTTTCAACACTAATTCCTTCCATTTCTTTTTCAGGAGTAAGAATAAGTCTGTGTCTTAATACCGGATAAGTCATTAGTTTTATGTCGTCTGGCAAAACAAAATCTCTTCCATTGATTGCTGCATAAGCTTTTGCAGTGTTCATAATATTAATTGATGCTCTTGGCGAGCCTCCTAAATATATAGAATTATTATTTCTTGTTTTTGCAACTATTTGAGCTAAATATTTTATTAAATCCTTATCAATATGGATAGATTGAACTAGTTTACGTGCTTCTAAAATTTCATTTTTAGAGATGAATGAGTTAAAATTTTTATTTTCAAAATTGTTTTTTAAAGTATTGTGATTTTCTAAGATTTGAATTTCACTATCAAAACTAGGATAATCTACATTAATTTTGAAGATAAAACGATCTAATTGTGCTTCGGGTAGGCTGTATGTACCTTCCTGCTCAATTGGATTTTGTGTTGCTAATACAACAAACGGTTCTTCCATTAAATAGGTGTTTCCATCAACAGTAATTTGCCTTTCTTCCATTACTTCAAATAGTGCTGCTTGTGTTTTTGCGGGGGCTCTGTTAATTTCGTCTATTAGTATAATATCGCCAAAAATCGGTCCTTTTTTAAACTCAAAAGCAGATGTACTCATGTTAAATATTGAAGTACCTATTACATCAGACGGCATTAAATCTGGTGTAAATTGAATTCTCGAAAATTTTGCATCAATTGCTTTAGAAAACAATTTTGCTGTTAATGTTTTTGCAACTCCAGGTACGCCTTCAATTAAAACGTGTCCGCTGGTTAAAATTGCAATTAATATTTGTTCAAGCATTTGGTCTTGCCCAATTACAACCTTAGATATTTCAGTTTTTATTTTTTCAACTAAATTAGTTAATGTACCAAGGTCTATTCTATTTTTAAATTCTAAACTATCCATAGTTATATTATTATTTGTTCTTTGTATATCTTTAATTCTTAAGCCATTGTATTTTTACTGCTTCTCGCATATTTTCTTCTATTTCACCAGTTTTAGTATTTATGTTGAAAGAAATAAAAGTCATGTAAATTTTCTTCTTAGTATCTTTTATTTGTAATACCTCCGATTCTTTTAAATCGAATAAAGTTTTAAATTCTTTAACACATAGTATTTTATTGTCATCCAAGATTGTAGAGCTAAAGTTATTGTCGGTTTCTGAATTGTAATACCAAGAGGAATAGCTGTCTTCACTTAAAATTAGTGAGTTATTCTTATTTTTCAGACTGTCTTTTTGTATAGAATTTTTAAAGCCCTTTATGTTTTCAATTAAATTGCCATCTTTGCTTTTTAAATAGCTTTTTTGTTTAAAAGAACTGTTTACACCTATTATCATTTTGTCGTTTAGTTCCAAAACAATTTTGAATGGTCCTTTTTTTAGATTTACTGTTGAGTTGACTATGTCTATTTTTTTACCATCTTGAAAAAAGTAAACATAAAAAACTTTTGATCCATTATCCTTTACTGGCGTAAATGCATTTGATGAAATAAAAATGACTAAGGCACTTAATATTATTTTAATAGTGTTCATAAAATTCTTATTTTTTATTTTTGTAAAACTTTTCGATATTCTTATTAAATGTAAATAATTGTTCATCAGTTATATTTGTTACGTTTTCAATGTTTTTATAACCTATACAAATTGCTTTTATATTTTCTATATCAACTCCTGTTTTTTCTGCCATCTTAGAATAATCAGAGTTCTCGAAATCGGTATTATTTAAGTAATATTTAGAGTTTAAGTGTTCTTTAAAATATTTAACTTTCTTTATTATAATATCTTTATTGTTTTTAGATTTAAGGTATAGCCTCCCTAAAGTATTTGCAAAAGTAATGGTTGTGTTTTTATATGGCAAAATTATAGGGATGTATCTTTGCTCTCGTTTTGCCTTAAAAATTATAAACAGAAACAAGCTTGCTAGCAAAATATAGTACGAAAATCGTAAACTTTCATTTTGATATATGTATTTAAAAATGGAGCTATTGTCGGTTTTGTATGGTTTGTAATAATCGTCTAAAACAATATCGTAATTAGGCAAATATGATAATATATTGTAAACTGCTTGTGAGTTTTTCTGGGTTACCATTGAGAAATTGGTGAAAATTTTAGGATTTGTAAATATATAAATATATCCATTGCCTATTTTTTTTCTAACAAAAATAGCTCTATCTTCATTATCAACAGCTAATATAGTGTAACTTGCAGTATCAAAGGATGACAAAAAGTTATTTTGATAATATTTGTGTTTAAAAGTGAATTTGTTTTCTTTAAAATTATTATTTGTGAAATTTACGGTTACTTCTCCTTCTGTAGAATAGATTTTGTCTGAATCTTTAATTTTTAAGCGACTAAGAAGGCTGTCGTTAAAGCTTTGTACCGCTATAAGTACATTGTTCCCTTTTTGAGTAATATTGAAAATTGTGTTTATATCTATTTTTCCTATATCGAAATGTTCTGTGATAAAAATATAGTTTTTAAGTTTGTTTTTATTTTTTTTTGAGTATTCATAAATCGTTTTGTTGTTCTCTTCAATTTCGTTGTCGGGAAAAATAAACGGAATTGTGTTTCTAAAAACGAAAGTTCCAAAAGGTATTTTATGGCTGTAATCATAAGTCTCTCTCCAATCTATAGGTTTAGGCTTAATGTATTCAACCGCGGCCAATATAATTAGTAGGACTAATAATATAAAATAATATTTATAGTTTTTTTTAGCCATTTATTGGTTGTTTGCTTTTTTAAATAGTTCGGACGTATATTCAAACTGTTCTTTATTTATAAGAAATTCGCCATACCAAAAGTATTCGTAATATAATGATAGCTTATTAAAATTTTTATAATACTTGGTGTTTCTAATTTCGTTTCTATAGTCGATGTTTGTTTTGTTTATTTCCCAAAGTACGATTTCGCTATCGCTTAAATGTTTTAAGTATATTAAATATAAGTATCGTATAGCGAGGTTATAGTTTTTTGTTTCAGTGGCTTGTTGTAATAATTTTTTTAAATTTAGCTTGTATATATCATCTTTATAAGTTTCAATATTAATATTTTTATTGTTTTTTGATTTTTTAAAGAATAAAGATTCATAATTTAAGCCTAAAAGCTTAATTAGAACAAATAATATAATGCCAAAAACAAATATGTAGAATATTGTAGAGGAATATTTGTATGAAAAAAGTTTAACTATGTATTCAATAATTCTTTTTAATATTTTTGTTATAAAACTATCTTCAATTTTTACACTTTTGTTGTTGTATTGATAATATTCATCATTCAAATATTTATTAATTTCAGTTGTTTGTTTTATAACTATTTTGCTATTTGTATCAATCTGTACTTCTTTTTGTGCATAAGCAAACCCATCTGTAATAAATACATACAGAAAAATTAATATTAATATTTTGAAATCTTTAGTCATTAATCTTCAGGCTTAAATCTATCGTTTTCGTCTTCTGTATTATTCTCCGTTGACTCATTGTTTTCGGTAAACCTATTTTCTTCTTCCTCTTCTTCAATCTCATTTATTTCTAAAATTCTGTTTAATAGTAGCCCGTGGTCTTTTTCTTCTGAAAATTTAAAATATAATAATGAAATTCCTGTTTGGTAAAATGTCATAAGAATTAATGAAAGCATGGATACAAGAACTGAAAATATTATACTATTAGTTCCAGTTTGCATAGCTATAGGTA
This sequence comes from Bacteroidales bacterium, assembly GCA_029934705.1. GTDB lineage: Bacteria > Bacteroidota > Bacteroidia > Bacteroidales > JAADGE01 > DZBS01. The sequence continues at coordinate 4,062 of JAOZLS010000224.1, forward strand.
AAAATTCATATAAAGATGAAAATATAACAGAAATAAAAATTATAACTATAAGTAAAACAATAATAAAACCAAATGTTACCCACCAATTGTTTTTAACTAAATAGAATGATTTTTTTATAGCATTGGTTGTATATTCGTCTTCAAAAATTACTATGAAATGAGCAAATATTGTTGCTACTGCAATAAATATTCCTGGTATAACAAATACAATAAGACCAAAAACTAACATTAGACCTACGGCAACTTGTATTAAGGCTATTTTGCCTAAAATTTGTAATGTATTACTCCAAACGTCTTCAATACTGAAATTACCAGAGCCTTTTCTAATATATAGTTTTATATACGAGCCTATTACAGAATATGCTAACACGTTTGAAGCAAATTGTAAAAGATAGCTTAGGAATAATCGACTATAATTAACGTCCTCTAAAACAGGAGGGTCAGTTGTAGCTGTTGTTGGAAAGTAATGTTGAATAATTAATGTTAGTAAAAACATTGGGAAAACATATAATAAAAGGGCTTTACCTAGAATTTTTCTTTCTTCAAATATAAAATTAAAAGATACTCCTATTATTTCGCCAAAGTCTCTTTTCTCAAAAAAGTTAATGTTATTATTTATCATTTATTTTTAATATTTTGGTTTAAATCTATCGTTGTCATCATCATTATTTGTAAACCTATTATGTTCATCATTATCGTTAAAACGGTCGTAGTCTTTATTGTTAGTATCGTCTGATTTAGGTTCTTCTCCTTTTTTAGGAGCGTATTTTTCAAAATTTTCTTTTAATACTGCTTCTTCACTTTGTTCTTCAAAAATTAGTGTTTCTACATTCTCCTCTTGTACAGTTTCTTCTTTTTTTATTTCCTCTTCATTATTAATAGCAGCAACTTTCTTCAAAATATTACCCCCTTCTCTTTTTGTATAAATACTAAAAAAAACAGAGCTCAATAATGTTTGTTGTAAAACTATAAACACTACATAAATTACAAAGTATAACATTGCTGCCAATAAAATGCCACCGAATTGAAACACTCCCATGCTTGTTGCCGAAAAGGCATAAGCACCAATAAATGCTAGAGGTAAAATAATTATGTATGAAACAAAAGTTAATATAATACCAAAAACGAATAATAAACCAAAGGTTTGCCACCAGTTACCAGAAATCATTTTAAACGAGCGAGATATTGCTTCGCCTATACTTAAGTTTTCGTGTATTAATGCAATAAAAACAAATGAAAAAGCTATTGCTAAATATATTCCAGGAATATATAAAAATAAAAATGCTGGAATTACCATAATTGTGATTAGAAACCCTGCTCCAAATGATTTTAAAATATTCTTTTTTGCAAGAGTCCAAACATCATTTATACTGTAATTATCTTTTCCGTGCTTTACGTATAATGAAATATAGCTTATTGTTATTACAAAAACCATGAATATAGAAACCATATATATAATACCTACCAACATAAAAGATAATGCAGTTGCCCCTGGGTCTATACTACTTGATGAGTTAGGGGTAAGGCTAGATGAAAAAAATGACATTAATATTAGCCCTGCTAAAAAGAATGGACCAGCATAACGCATTAGAGTGCGTGTTAAGAACTTAAATTCTTGTCTGAAAAAATAGAAGGGTGTTCCTAATTGTTCTCCAAAATCTCGTTCTTCTAAAAAATTAAAGTCATCTTTATAATAAGTGTTATTATCGTCCATAGTAATTGTTTTTATGTTAACAGTAAGTTTATTTTTTCTTTAAATTCAATATCTGTATTTAGTTTTTCATTAATTTTATAGGGGTAAATAAAAAAGTAGTAAACAATAATAAATAATGAAGCTCCAATTATTGAAAATTTAATTAAATACGACCATTCGGTATGCCGAGTAATAAAACTTTCGATAAAAGCTGCAAAAATTATAAATGGAACTAGCCCTATAAGTATTTTAACTCCTTTTTTTGCCGCATTTATTAATGATTGTTTGCGAGTGTAAGTGCCAGGGAAGGTTAAGCTATTACCTAGCATTATTCCTGCAGCTCCCGAAACAATAAGAGTAAACATTTCAATTGTTCCGTGAAGCCAAATTGTACTTGCCGAAATTAATAAAACATTGTATCTATAAAAGAAATATTGAAATGCACCAACCATAATGCCATTATATACAATCATTAAGCCAGTAAATAATGATGTTAAAAGCCCAAATAGAAACATTTTAGTCATTACAGCTAAATTATTTTTGGCAATACCCAAAAACATAAGCATCTGTCCTTCACCTTTATAAACTGCCATTGCGTCGCCATTCTTAATGTTTTCAATAGTCATATTTACATATTCGTCGCCTAAAATTATCCGAACAAAATTTATGTCGCTATTTGCTGATATAACTCCTAATGAAAACGAAAATATAAAAATGATAAAAGCATAAAGCATATATTTTCTAAGTTTAACAAGTTCTAAAGGGAAATCGTATTTCCAAAATAAAAGAAATCGTCCAGCATTTTCGCTTTTTATTTTATATATTTCTTTATGAAATGTTGATGTTAGAAAATTCAAATACCTCTCGGTTTCTGAACCTGAGTAATATGTTTGTGCAAAAGCTAAATCATCGGTTAGTTTTATAAAAGAGTCAGCTAAAAAATCAGGGTCAGACTGTTTTTTCGATTTAACAGCTTGCTCTAGACTATTCCAGCGTTCTACATTTTTATTTAAAAAGACTATTTCTTTCACAAAAATTAATTTTTATTATGATT
>JAOZLS010000225.1 GCA_029934705.1 Bacteroidales bacterium
ACTTCTTTTGATAATGACCCCAAAAAGGAAGGATGCTGCTCAATTGCATAAGATACTTTCTCAACAATTTCTTCCACAGTCTCATTTTCATAATCAATGTCAAGAGGTTCTTTAATTATCATAGACTGTAAAATTCCTTTTTTCTTGATAAACAAACCTTTTTTATCAAAAGAACGTCTAAAACCATCAATAACAATAGGTATAACAATTGGTTTATATTGTTTTATAATATGTCCTGTACCTTTTCTTATTGGTTTGTAGGGCTTTGTTGTTCCTTGCGGAAACGAAATAACCCAGCCATCTTTTAAGGCCATACCAATATTATCTGTATCTGTAGGTTTAACATCTCGTTTAATATCCTGTCCTTTTTCTCGCCAAGTACGCTGTACATTAATAGCTCCTGCATAAGCAAAAATTCTAGGTAAAATTCCAGTTTTCATTGTTTCGGAAGCAGCTACAAAATATATATTTAATTTAAGTTTAAGAAGATAAAAAAATGAATGTCTTAAATGATTTTTATTACCATATAACGAGGCATTAAACACATGTAACATTGCAGCAACATCAGCAAAATAAGTTTGATGGTTTGAAACAAACATTACATTCTGTGCAGGCATTTTTCTAATAATATCAGAACCTTCAATTTCCAAAGTATTAAAGCTATTATAACGTCTATGAGAGATATGCCCTAAAAATACTATAATTGCCTTTTTTATAAATAATGCTTGACCAAATATATTTTGTTTATATAATTTCATACTTAATTTTACTTAATTTACGCCTATAACTAAAACTATACGACGTTTAAAACAATTTGTTACCCTAATATAGCGTAAATATATAAATATTTGTTGGTATGCCTAAAATAATACCATTTAATACTGAATAGATATTAAAAACCCTAAGCTCTTTTCAAGGAAATTGTTGATAGTAATTTAATAATTTTACATAATTCTGAAAACCTAGCATCAATCTCATTACTAGAAATTTATTTGTATTTTCCGTCGTCATACTGAACTTGATTCGAGTATCTACCGCACTCTCTGACAGTAATTGTTATGCAATCCGAGAACACATAGTTTCCAAATTAAGTTTGGAAAGACGCATTAACAAGAAGAAGAAAGTAATCCGGTGACTGCTAGGCACATAAGAGAAATAAACTAAGTCCCAAAACAATGCCAATATTAAATATTTCTACCAACAATTCCCTTAAAAAGAGTATAATTCAAAATTAATTTTTACATTTGTGCCATACATCGGGGGTGCTTATTTGTGTATTCACACAAACTTGCTGAGATTAAACCCATTGAACCTGAAACGGATAATGCCGACGCAGGAAAGATGACCTAATCTTTTTTATTGATTTCCTCTTGATGTTTTTTATTTAAATTTATAAAAAACTCAAAAAATGAAAAAATTACTATTTATTATTATTTTATCTGCACTATTTTTTAATGCTGTATCTCAAACAATTACAGGAACGGTTTTCAATGGTAACTATCCGCTAGAGGGTGCCACAATAGTTATTGAAGGCACTCAGGAAGCTGTAATGTCCGATAAAAAAGGGAACTTTTCTTTTAAAAACATAAAAGAAGGAACTTATACAATTATTATTAATTATATCGGATTTAAAGAACAAAAAATAAAAGTATCTTCCACAAAAAAGACTTCTTGGTATCCAGTATATCTTAAATCCGAAGATATTTATACCGAAGAAGTTGTTGTAATGGGAATTATAGCTAAAGAATTAACTCCAATTGCCTTTGTAAATATTGAAAAATCGGATATAAAAGAAAATAATTTTGGGCAAGATATTCCCTACCTACTAAATATGACACCGTCAATGGTTATAAGTTCCGATGCAGGTGCAGGTGTGGGCTACAGCTCAATGCGGATACGTGGAACAGACATGAGCCGAATAAATATTACAATGGATGGTATTCCTCTTAATAACTCAGAATCACATGGGGTTTGGTGGATAAACATGCCCGATTTTGCATCGTCAATTGATATGGTTCAAGTTCAACGAGGCGTGGGAACATCCTCTAATGGTGCTGGTGCTTTTGGTGCTAATGTTGGTTTTTATTCAAAAGAAATAAATACTAAGGCTTATGCCGAAGCAGCATTAAATTATGGCTCGTTTAATACTCAAAAAACTACAATAAAAGTTGGTTCAGGTTTATTAAATAATAAATTTTCATTTGACACTCGTATTTCTAAAATTCATTCCGATGGATATGTTGATAGAGCATATTCCGATTTGAATTCGGTACAACTAACTGGAACTTATGTTGGAAAAAAGAATTTAATAAAATTTAATTTCCTTAAAGGTGCCGAAAAAACATATCAAGCATGGAATGGCACTCCTAAAGATAGCCTTAGTACAGCAACAGGAAGAACCTATAATCCATACAATTATGAAAATGAAACAGATAACTACGGACAAACACATTACCAATTATTTTACAAGCATGATATTTTAAAATACTTAAATCTTAATTTAGCATTACACTATACAAAAGGTGCCGGTTATTATGAGCAATACAAATCGGGACAGGATTTTTCGGACTATGGAATTAATAATTTAGTTATAGGGGCAGATACTATAACCGAAACTGATTTAATAAGACAAAAATGGCTTGATAATGACTTTTTTGGTGGAATATATTCTTTAAATTTCAGCAAAAGAAATATAAATGTAATTATTGGAGGTGCTATAAATAAATATATTGGCGACCATTTTGGTAATGTTATTTGGATGCAATATGCCTCTGATAGCCAAATAAATCATGAATATTACCGAAATCAAGGAAATAAAACAGATATAAATGAATATATAAAAGTTAATTATCATCTTAATAAATTACATTTTTGGGGCGATTTACAATTCAGAACTGTAAATTATACTATTGACGGAATACACGACGATTTAATTGATATTTCGCAAGAAAGAAACCACAGCTTTTTTAATCCTAAAGTTGGTTTAAGCTACTCAATTGATACGGACGATAATATTTATTTCTCATTTGCCACTGCAAATCGGGAACCATCAAGAAGTGATTATAAAGACGCAGCAGAAAATAAAATTCCTACTCCCGAAACACTATACGACTATGAATTAGGCTATAATTTTAGAACAAAAAATGCAGGATTAAATATTAACCTATATTATATGGATTATACAGACCAGCTAATTCTTACAGGCGAAATAAATAGTGTTGGTGCTGCAATTATGACAAATGTAAAAGACAGCTACAGAGCTGGAATTGAGATAATAGGCGGACTAAAACTCAACTTTTTTGAGTGGAACGCAAATATTTCTTTAAGTAATAATAAAATTCAAAATTTTACGGCTTATGTTGATGATTATGACACTTGGCCTACTCAAAGAGCCGAAAGCTTTGATGAAACAAGTATTGCGTTTTCACCAGAAATAGTTTCATCGTCGGAGCTAAAATTTAATGTGTTTAAAAACTTCTATTTGGCAGTAATTTCTAAATATGTAGGTGAACAATATATTGATAACACATCAAATTCGGAAAGGATGCTTGATGCTTATTTTGTAAATAATATTAGACTAAATTATTCTTATAAAACGAAAAGAATGGGCGAAATAGGTTTTAATTTACTAATTAACAATGTATTAAACGAAGAATATGAAACAAACGCTTGGGTTTATCGCTATTACTATGGAAATGAACACTATGTAGCAGATGGATATTTTCCACAAGCAGGAATAAATTTTCTTGTTGGTCTAGATTTCAGATTTTAGAAAAATATTATAAATATCATCAAACCGGCAAATTAGGGTGTGAACACATTAATTACCAAGCAGTTGCACAAAATACATCTCATCCATTAAATACAACTAATACTCTGATAATCAGTTTATTAAATACTGACCTACGAATATTATAAGTATATAAAAAAAGCTATCAATTTATTGTTAGCTTTTTTTATTCCAAAAATTATATATATTTTTATACAAGATTTTACACCAATTTAATATCAAAATTGTCGAAATAAATTAATAATATTTTTTTGTTTTACAATCTTCAAATTTTAAGCATAGCCTGTGTTACGGTTAATATTTTAAGTGATGTAAAACGGAAAAAGATAAATAATTTATCGGTGATTTTGATGTTAATTTGGTATTATAACTAAAACAACTAATTATGATTAACAGCGACTGTACATTTAACGGTATTAAACTTTATGGTAAGGTAGAAATAGTAGATTCCTTTGCCGATATTAAAATTGAAGTAGTAGATTCATTTCCCGATTTAAAAGTAGAAAAAGTAAGCTCATTTGCTGACAGCTGCGGACAATGGGAAATAGTAGATTCTTTTGGAGATTTCAAAGTAGAAATAGTTGATTCATTTGGCGATATTAAAGTTGAATTTGTTGACTCGTTTCCGGGTATGTAATAAACTATAGGGCTGAAAACAATAATATATATAGCTACTCGTTTTTATAATTAGCGTTTATACATTAAGTAAAAGCTCATGAATATAAACCCTCAGGGTTTGTGTTAATTAATTGATACGCAAAACAATTACGATTATTTTTTTTTGCAAACATTAAAACCCTGAGGGTTTTAATATACTTTATAGACAGTATCTAATTAGCACGCAACACATTATAAAAACTAAAAAAATATTAAACTAAAAAATTATTAAAAATGAAAAAAATATCAATTTTTGTAATAATTCTTTTTACAATATCACTAACAAATGCACAAGAAACTGCAGAAATGGTAAAAAAAGGTTTTGTAATAGTATCAGCTGGTAAGAATTTTGATGCTATGAAAAAACTTGCTGAAAAAGTTTCGATTCAACTAAATTACAAACTAGATTTACGAGGACTTTCAGAAGATAAAACTCTAGGATTAACAATTTCTAAAGAAGTTTGTGAAGAGCATGGTTTCGAGTTTCCTTCTTATATTCCAAGAGGAAGATATGACGATGGCGAATTTGTATCAATTGAATATACAAATGGTTATGAGGGTTTTACACCTGGTTACTACATCATTATAGTTTCAGCACATGATAAAGGAAACACTAAACTAACAGATGCATTAAAGTTTGTTAAAAAATATTATAAATCGGCTTATATAAAATATGCAGATGTATATATGGGATGTATTCACTAGAAAAAAATTGTAATATAATATTATTCTGTAGCCTTAACTTGTCGAAGGCGGTTTAGCTATTAACGACATTCTCGCAATTTGCTAATTCGCCTTAGACTAAGCTCAGGCTACGAAAAAATATTATACTTTTTGAAAGTTTTTCTACTTCACCTCTTTTTTCAAAAAGCTATTCCATTTAGTTTCTTTCCATTGCTTTTGTTGTTCGGCTGTAAGAAATGTCCAAGAAACAATTCTACTTTTCTTATTCCCCTGCCCCATTAAAACAGTTATAACATCAACAGCAGCAACTCTTTTAAGTATATTATAAATACTTTCTAGGTGAGATTGTTTTGATATTAATGTAGAAAACCAAAAACAAGACTCTGAATATTCTTTACTTTGAAAAATCATGTCTGTAACAAATTTTTCTTCGCCACCTAAACACCAAAGCTCAGTATTTTTTCCACCAAAATTCAAAGCAGGTTTAGAAATACGCTTCCCCTTTAAATTACTTAATTTACGAGTATTAGCACCTTTAGCTTCTTCTGCAGATGAATGAAAAGGAGGATTACAAATTACTAAATCAAAGTTTTCGTCTTCTTTAATAATACCTTTAAAAAGTTTTGTACTGTCGTTTTGCAATCTCAGTTCTACATTTTCTGTCAAAATGGTATTTGCATTTATTATTTCTTTTGCCGATTCAATTGCTTCTGAGTCAATTTCGCTACCTACAAAGGACCATCCATACTCTGCCGTTCCAATAATAGGATAAACACAGTTTGCACCAACACCTATATCTAAGCACTTTATATCCTTTCCAACAGGAATTCTGTCATCGTTTGCATCACTTAATAAATCTGCAACATTATGTATATAATCAGCTCTTCCAGGAATTGGTGGAGTTAAATAACCTTGAGGAACATCCCAATTATTGATTCCATAAAAATGCTTTAATAAAGATTTATTTAACATCTTTACAGCCTTTGGGTCAAAAAAATCAATAGAAAGATCATTATAATTATTCAATTTAACAAATTCTTCTAATTGAGGGCAAGTTTCAATAAGTTGCTTTAAATCATACCTTCCAACATGTTTATTTCGAGGATGTAATTCTTGTTTTTTCTTTGTACGTACTTTTTTATTTTTTTCCATTCTATATATTTAAGAATTGCAAAGATACTCAATTTTATGTGGAACAAACTCCGTATTAATAATAAAAAATTATATTTTTTTAATTAAGTATTAAGTACTATAAGTTTATTTTTTATAAATTTGTACGAACATAACATCTATTAATTATGACAAAGAAAATCATTATTCTAATTTTAATTATTGTAGTATCAGTTGTAGCATTTTTTCTTGTAACTGGCACAATAAATAAAATTCAACTTAATAAAATTAAAAATTTAGAGACTAAAATAAGTTTACTAAAAAAAGAGATTACCCCTATTAGGTTCAAAATTTTAGAAAAAGACAATGATAAAATTAAAGTTGCAATAAAGTTTTTTGACTCCGATAATAACGTAATTACTAAAATAATTAAAGAAGTAAAAGGAACCGAACTTCAATTTGATTTTCTAGTTTTCAAAATAAATAATCAACACTTAGTATTTCCTTATAAAATATTTTCGGACGAAATTGCACCTGATAATGGAATTATTATAACTGAATATTATA